>NZ_CABSQF010000015.1:0-112943 GCF_902479695.1 uncultured Phyllobacterium sp.
GTCACAGCAATATCCAAGTCATTGAATATATTCATATAACCGGAATCAATCGCGTGCGGCTGCACGGCTCGCAGGCAAAACCGACTGCGCGATCCGCAAGCCGGAATCAACAGTCGGTTCCCAGCCGGTTGATTCCAGCAGGGCGGCGCTTGCCACGAGATTGCCGTTGAGTGTTTGCCAGCGCTGCTGCTGGCCGGTCACGGCAGCGGCGAGATGCAGGAGTCCGGCGGGAATGCCGACCAGTCCGGCATCCCGGCCCAGGCCATGCCGGATCGCCGTGACGATTGCCGCTGCTGTCATGGGCCTCTTGTCCGCGACGATATAGATGCCCCCGTCCGTGTTCGTGCTGCACAGGCTGTGCAGGATGGCGCGGCACAGCGCCGAGCGGTCAAGCACCGAGCGTTGTCCCGTCAGTGATTGCAGCGGCAGGGGTATCTTGCGGGCCGCGAGCCTGATCAGCGCCGCCATGTTGCCCTTCACGCCGGGCCCGTAGACAAGGACGGGACGCAGGATGGTAAAGTTGCGCCTTGGCATGGCCGCGGCGATTTCCGCCTCGGCGGCAAGTTTTGCCCGGCCGTAATCATCGCTTGGCCGGGGCGGCGACAACTCGGTGACGAGACCCTCCTGCGTGGCTCCCGATTGCGCCCGGATTGACGAAAGGAACACCAGTTTGCCGCTGATCGCCTGATCCGCAGCCATGGCGAGTTTGGCGGCGAGGACACAGTTCACATCGTGGTAGAGCTGTGCTGCCTCCGGCAGCCGCGTGTGGGCGATGGCGGCCAGATGCACCACATGATCGAACCCGGCGAGCAGCCGCGCGAAATCTTCGTCTGGGGCAGCGGGCGAGGGCAGAGGAATCGTTTCAATCGGGAGGGTCGCCGGGCTCGTCGATGAGCGCGAAGCGCCGGTCACCTGATAACCGGCGGCCATGAGGTGCGGCACAAGCTCCTGTCCGATGAAGCCGGAAGCGCCCGTGACGAGGACCTTGCCCTTGACCATTGTGTGAAACCCCATTCCTGAACCTCACTCATATCAAGAGGTGTCGCTGCCAATCAATGCGCCAATCCATATTCATGGCGGGGAAAGCGGATTTCCTGCTGCGACCGCGCAAAAATTTCGTGACAATTCAATATCCCGGTAAACATTTGTTCAATCTCGGCCGAGTCGTATTGACAAGTCCCGCATGATCCGAAATGTTGAATGAAACGTTTCATGAAGGCATGAATCGCAGGGAGAGGCACATTTGCGCCGGTTTGGGAGAATCTCGGGCGCAAATTGTTCTGACAGTTTTTGGCATCGTACCGCGGCACCCATTGAGGGCGGACCGGTTTTGATGTGCATCGTCAGGCCAAGGCATTTTCCGCGACATGAGAAGGATTTCAGGGTGGGCGCTTCGCGCACAGCCGGGAAAATACAAGGCAAAACCAAGGGAGGATAAACCTGTGAAGAAACTGCTCGCATCACTCGCCATCGTTGCGGCACTGGCCGCACCGGCCATGGCCGACAGCGCCGTCGATACATCCAAGGTGAAGAAGGAATACGTCACCTCCGCCAGCGGCAAGACCTATTCGATTGCCACGGTCGTCAAGGTCGACGGCATCGCCTGGTTCGACCGCATGCGCACCGGCGTTGCACAGTTCAAGGCGGAAACCGGCGCAGACGCGTGGATGGTCGGCCCGAGCCAGGCCGATGCCGCCGCGCAGGTGCAGATCGTTGAAAATCTGATCGCGCAGGGCGTCGATGCCATCTGCATCGTGCCGTTCTCGGTGGAAGCGGTCGAGCCGGTTCTGAAGAAGGCGCGCGATCGCGGTATCGTCGTCATCGCGCACGAAGCCTCCAACATCGTCAATGTCGATTATGAGCTCGAAGCCTTCGACAACAAGGCCTACGGCGCGAAGCTGATGGAAGTTCTGGCCAAGGATATGGGCGGCAAGGGCAAGTATCTCGCCACCGTCGGCAGCCTGACCTCGAAGTCGCAGATGGACTGGATCGATGGTGCCATCGAATACCAGAAGAAGAATTTCCCGGACATGTCCCTGGCAACGGAGCGTCTGGAAACCTATGACGATGCCAACCAGGATTATACCAAGCTGAAGGAAGCCATGACCACCTATCCGGATGTCAAGGGCATCCTGGGTGCGCCCATGCCGACTTCCGCCGGCGCTGGCCGTCTGATCGCCGAAGGCGGTCTGAAGGGCAAGGTCTTCTTTGCCGGTACCGGTCTGGTTTCCGTTGCGGGCCAATACCTCAAGAATGGCGACATCCAGTACATCCAGTTCTGGGATCCGGCCGTTGCCGGTTACGCCATGAACGAACTGGCCGTCATGGCGCTGGAAAAGAAGAACGGCGAGATCAAGGCCGGTCTTGATCTGGGCCTGCCCGGCTACAACAGCCTGCTCGTTCCCGATGCATCCAAGCCAAACCTGCTCTATGGTGCAGGCTGGGTTGGCGTAACCTCGGCCAATATGGGCGATTACAACTTCTGATCGCTATTGTTTGATGGCGGCGGGCGTCCCTATGGACTCCGCCGCCTCAACACTGTGTCGGCACCGGAGAAAGCATGAGCGAACACCTTCTGGAACTGAAAAATATCGGCAAGCGCTTTGGCGGCCTTGTGGCGCTGGATGCTGTCTCGCTCTCGATCAAGCCGGGTGAAATCCACTGTCTCGCCGGAGAGAACGGTTCCGGCAAATCGACGATCATCAAGATCATGGCCGGTGTTTACCAGCCGACCGATGGTGAAATCCTGATCGATGGCAAGCCGGTCTCCGGCATGACGCCTGCCCAGTCGGTGCAGCATGGCATTCAGGTCATCTATCAGGATTTTTCCCTGTTCGGAAATTTGACGGTTGCTGAAAATCTAGCGCTGAACACGCTGCTTCTCGAAGGCAAGCGCACCGTCAACTGGCGCCGTGTGCGCGAACTCGCCGAAAAGGCGCTTGCCCGGCTAGGCGTGACGATGGACCTCGACGCCGATGTCGAGACGCTGCCGACATCCGGCAAGCAGATCGTGGCGATCGCCCGTGCGGTCATGGCCGATGCGCGCCTGATCATCATGGATGAGCCGACGACGGCGCTGACCCGGCATGAGGTCGACGCGCTGTTCCGCATTGTGCGCGATATTCAGGCGCAGGGTATCGCCGTGCTGTTCGTCAGTCACAAGATGCGCGAAATGCTGGAGATCAGCGAACGGCTGACGGTCCTGCGCAACGGCAAGAAGGCCGCCGAAGGCCCGATCAGCGATTTCGATGAGCCTGCGATCACCCGCGCCATGACCGGTCATGACCTGACCGATCAGGTCTATCGCTGGCAGCCGACAAAGGGCGATACGCTGCCGCGCCTCGACGTGCGCAATCTCAGTATTGCCGGCAGCCTGGATGATATCAACCTGACATTGCATGCGGGCGAGATTGTCGGCCTGTCCGGCCTCATCGGCTCCGGCCGCACGGAGCTGGCCCTGGCGCTGTTCGGCATGCATCCCAAGTTCACCGGAACCGTCAAGATCGACGGCACCAGCGTGCATCCGAAGACCGTGCAGGAGGCCATTGCCAGCGGCCTGGCCTATGTGCCGGAAGACCGGCTGACGGAAGGCCTGTTCCTGACCCAGTCGATCGAGCGCAACATGCTGGCGACATCGCTCGACAATTTTGTCCGGGGCCTGTTCATCGACCGCAAGAAGACGGCGAAGGCCACCACCGCGATGTTCGGTGCCATGCAGATTGCCGCGCCCGGACCCTATACGCCCGTCAACCATCTCTCCGGCGGCAATCAGCAGCGTGTGGTTCTGGCGCGCTGGCTGTTGACCGGGGCGCGCGTGCTCATCCTCAACGGCCCGACCGTTGGCGTCGATGTCGGTTCCAAGGCGCAGATCCATCGCAAGATCCGCGATCTCGCCACCCAGGATGGCCTTGCCGTTTTGATGATATCCGACGATGTGCCCGAGCTTGTGCAGAACTGCAACCGCGTCATCATCATGCACCGCGGCCGTTTCGTCGATGAAGTCGGACCTGATGCTTTGGATGAAGACACTCTAAACGACCGCCTGAAGGCCTTGAAATGACTCTGTTTCGCCGATCGGAATTCATCATCGCGTGCATCCTCTTTGCCGCCATGATCATCATTGGACTGATCAACCCGGCCTTCTGGTCGCTGGACAACCTGTTCGGGCTTCTGCGCAGCAATGTCATCATCGGCATCATGGCGCTCGGCGTTCTCGTGGTGATGATCTCGGGTGGTATCGACGTGTCGTTCACCGCCTTTGCCGCCGCGGCCATGTACCTGACCATCAAACTGATGATCTATATGGGCTACGAAGGCGTCTTTCTGCCCTTTGTCGCGGCAACGCTGATCGGCCTGTTTCTCGGCGCGTTCAATGCGTTTTTCATCCACACGTTCCGGATGATCCCGCTGATCGTCACGCTGGGCACCGGCAGTGTGGTGCGCGGATTGCTGCTTGGCCTTGTCGGCACCAGCGTCATCAACATCGACAAGATGCCCCAGCAGCTGATCGCGTTCGCCAAGACCGATCTGGTCAGCCTGACCTCGGCCACCGGCACCAATTTCGGCCTGACGGCGATGATCCTGATCTATCTCGGTCTTGCCCTCGTCACCCACCTTTTCCTGCGCTACACCATGGCGGGCCGCAGCATCTTTGCGTTGGGCGGCGCGCCGGAAGCGGCGAGCCGTGTCGGCTTCAACACCCGCCGCACGCTGTTCTTCGTCTATTGCTTTGCCGGGGCGCTGGCCGGTTTTGCCGGTCTCCTGCACGGCTCGATGATCTGGCTCGCCAATCCGCGTGATTTTGCCGGGCTCGAACTCGATGTCATCGCCGCCGTCGTGCTTGGCGGTGCCTCGATCTTCGGCGGACGCGGCAGCGTCATGGGCACGCTGCTCGGGGTGTTCATGCTTGTCATGGTCAAGAACAGCCTGATCATCATGAAGGTCGACACCACGTGGCAGCGTGTCGTCGTCGGCCTGATCATTATCGTTGCGACAGCGCTGACCGCCTGGCGCGACCGCAAGAAACTGGTGTGAGAGCAGGGAACGTCATCATGCAAAACAGCTCATTCGCCAAGCGCATTTTCGGACAGGATCGCAACATCCTGCAACTGCTCGTCATCACCGTGCTCGTCTTCGCGCTGATGTCCTATCTCAACCCGGACAAGTTCCTGCGCTACTACAACTTTGAATCCATCACCTACATCATGCCGGAACTGGGCATCCTCGCCATTGCCATGATGATCGCCATGCTCACCGGCGGCATCGACCTCTCCGTCGTGGGCATTGCCAATCTCGCCGGCATCCTCGCTGGTGTGTTCTTCCATTCGGTGATTGTCGGAACCAGCCAGTCCACCGGCATGGTGCTGCTGTACACCGGCATCGGCGTCCTGATGGCGCTCGCCATCGGCCTTCTCGCCGGGGTGCTCAACGGTTTCCTCATCTCGAAACTGCGCATCACGCCGATCCTGGCGACGCTGGGCACCGGGCAGATTTTTACCGGTCTTGCCGTGGTCCTCACCGGCGGCCCGGCGATTGTCGGCTTCCCGGATGCGTGGAATTTCATCGGCAACGGCAAGATTCTGGGCATTGCCACCCCGTTCATCCTGTTCGTCATCGTTGCGGGTGCCGTCGCAATCTTGCTGACGCGCACCACGCTCGGCGTCAACCTGATGCTGATCGGTACCAATCCGCGCGCCGCCATCTTTGCCGGTCTGCGCAAGGACCGGATGATTTTCTACTCCTACATGATGACCGGGCTGCTCGCGGCCATTGCCGGGATCATCCTGTCGGGCCGGACCAATGCGGCCAAGTCGGATTACGGCGCATCCTATCTCCTGCAGGCCATCCTGATTGCCGTGCTTGGCGGTACCAATCCGGCGGGCGGCAAGGGCAGGGTGCTCGGGGTTTCGATTGCCCTGATCGCACTGATGCTGCTGTCCTCCGGCTTCCAGATCCTGCGTTTTTCCAACCACCTGATCGACTTCATCTGGGGTGGTTTCCTGCTGCTGGTCATCGCGCTCAACGCTTTCAGGAACAGCGACAGGTAGGGCATGTTTCTTTCGTGAAGTCATTGATATAGAGCAATTTCAAACACTACGGATAAGGCAAGGAACATAATATGGCTCGTCGCATTGCAGTCGTTGGCAGCAACATGACCGATCTCGTCACGTCGATCATCCGCATGCCGGCGCCCGGCGAAACCCTGGAAGCACCGGCATTCGCCATGGGGTTCGGCGGCAAGGGTGCCAATCAGGCCGTGGCCGCCGCCCGGCTTGATGCCGACGTGATGATGGTCACCAAGGTGGGCGATGACGTGTTCGGCCAGAGCACCATCGACAATCTGCGGAACAACGGTATCGATATCAGCCATGTCGGCATGGTGGCCGGGCAGTCGAGCGGCGTCGCACCGATTTTCGTCGACGAAACAGGCGAGAATTCGATCCTGATCATCAAGGGCGCGAACAATGATCTCAAGCCCGCCGATATCGATGCGGCCGCCGAAGACCTGAAGCAATGCGACCTGATCCTGATGCAGCTGGAAGTGCCGCTGGAGACGGTCTACTACACCGCTGCCTTCGCCGAGAAACACGGTATCGAGACCATCCTCAACCCCGCCCCTGCCGCACCCGATCTGGACGCCGCGAAGGTTGCCAAAGTCACCTTCGTGGTGCCGAACGAGAGCGAGCTGGCGCTTTTGACCGGCATGCCCACCGACACGGACGAACAGATCGAACGGGCGGCCCATGCGCTGATCACCCGGGGTATCCGCACTGTCATCGTCACGCTCGGCTCGCGGGGCGCGCGGCTGATCACCGCCGACAAGTCGACCATGATCGAACCGGTCAAGGTCAAGCCGAAGGACACCACCGGTGCCGGCGATGCCTTCATCGGCAGCTTTGCCCGCTTCTACGTCGAGACCAAGGAGCTGGAAGCGTCGCTGAAGAAGGCGGCGCTCTATGCGGCGGATTCCATCACGCGTCCGGGCACGCAGAAATCCTATGCGACGACGGCGGAGTTCGAGGCCTTCGTCGCTGCCAACAAGGCTTAAGGCCAATACCCGCTAGAATGAGGAAACAACCGTGCTGAAAAATCTCGATCCGCTGCTGAATGCCGATGTCCTCTATGCGCTGAAGTCCATGGGGCACGGCGATCGCCTGGTCATTTGCGATACGAATTTCCCCGGCGATTCCATCGCCCGGCAGACCCGTCTCGGCCGGTTGCTGCGGATCGATAATGTGAGCGCGCCGCGTGCCGCCAGGGCCATTCTTTCGGTCATGCCGCTCGATACCTTCATCGACGACGCCGCCGCGCGCATGGAAATCGTCGGCAGCCCCGATGAGATTCCGGACGTGCAGAAGGAACTGCAGGCGGAAATCGACGCCGCCGAGGGCAAGCACTGGCCGATGGTCTCGATCGACCGCATGGCCTTCTACGAGCACGCCAAGAATGCCTATTGCGTCATCGCCACCGGCGAGCGGCGTTTTTACGGCTGCTTCATCCTGACCAAAGGCGTGATTGCGCCGGACGCCGCCTGAAATCTTTTGTTGCCGTTGCACTAAGCGTGATGCGTGGTTCGACAAGCTCACCATGAGGGATGGAACGAGCTGCAGGAAACTATGTTCTGCAGCGTTTGTGATTAACCTTGTACCAGACCACTTCCCTCATGGTGAGCTTGTCGAACCACGCACCACCCAACGCCTTCAGACGTCCCGGCGCGGTGCAGCCGTCGAACCCCGCACCACCAGCGTTGCCTCGAGATAGTCATCCTGCAGAGGTACATTGTCGGCACCCGTGATGGCGGCAAACGCCCGCGCGGCGATCTGCTCGACGGGCTGGCTGATGGTGGTCAGGCGCGGCGTCACCAGATTGGCCAGCGGAATATCGTCGAACCCGATGATCGACACGTCGTCCGGCACCTTGAGGTCGAGATCGCTGGCAGCGCGCAGAAGACCGATGGCCTGCTGGTCGCTGGCCGTGGCAATGGCGGTCGGGCGCTCATGCGGCGGACGGTCGAGCAGGAAGCGCCCGAGCGTTTCGCCCGACGCATAGTCGAAATGGCCCTCGACCGCCTCGCAGCGCACGCCTGCCGTGCCAAGCATGTTGAGGAAACCGGCGCGCCGTTCGCGCGAAACCGGCGCATCGGCGGAACCGGCGATATAGGCAATACGCTCATGGCCGAGCGCCACGAGATGCGCAGCGGCAAGCGCTGCTCCCCGGTAGTGATTGACGGAAATGAGCGGCAATCCGGTAAAGCGCCGGTCGACGGCAACCGTCGCCACGTCGCTGCTCCAGCCCTTTGAGGCACCGAACTGCGTCGGCACGACGATGAGGCCGGTGGGATAGCTTTTGAGCAGGCTGTCGATCTGCGCCAGTTCGATCTTCGGATCGTCATTGGTGATCGACAGCAGCACCGAGAAACCGGCCTGCGAGGCAATCGCCTCCACATGTTTTGCCAGTTCGGCAAAGAACGGGTTGGTGATATCGGGAATGACGAGGCCGATCATGTCCGTGCGGCTGCGGCGCAGACCGCGCGCGACGCCGTTCGGCCGGAAATTCAGTTCGCGAATGGTGGCTTCCACCAGTTCGCGCAGTTCCTTGCCGACGGTCTCGTTCTTCGCCAGAACGCGTGAAACAGTGCCGACGGAAACATTGGCCCGTGCTGCTACATCCTTGATGTTGACCATCTTCCCATGCCTGACCTGTTGCGGGTGCCGACCAATGCGGACAACTCTGTTTTCCCCTTATGCTTTCGTCAATCTTTCACGATATTTGTCAAGGATTACTGCAAGGATAATCACAAATCCGGTGATCATCTGGCGCATGAAATCGCTGAGACCGAGCAGGATGAGGCCGTTGGCGAGCACGCCGATGATGCAGGCGCCGAGCAGGGTGCCGACAATGCTGCCGCGTCCGCCGCTCAGGCTGGTGCCGCCGATGATGACAGCGGCAATGGCATTGAGCTCGAAGCCGATGCCGATGATCGGGCTGGCGATGTTCAGGCGGGCCATGTAGATGATGGCGCCGATGCCGACCAGAACGCCGCAGATGGTGAATGCAGCCACCTTGTAGAAGAACACGTTGTGGCCGGCGAGACGGGCCGCTTCCTCATTGTTGCCGATGCCGTAGAGCACGCGGCCGAACACGGTCTTGGTCAACACGAACCAGCCGATTGCCACCAGCACCAGTGCGATCAGGAACAGCAGCGGAATGCCGTAGAACGTCTGCGAGCCGAAGGCGTTGAAGGCGGCTGGGAAGGAATAGATGGTCGATGCATTGGTGACCTGCAGTGCCGCGCCGCGGGCAATGTTGAGCGTGCCCAGCGTGACGATGAAGGAGGGGATGGCCCACCAGGCGCTGATGAGGCCGTTGAGGAGGCCGAACCCGATCCCGGCCACGATGGCGCTGATGGTGGCGAGGAACACGGCCACGGCGGGATCGAGCCCCGGCAGGGTCATCACCGTACCAGCCACGACGGCGCAGAAGGACAGGACGGAGCCCACCGAAAGATCGATGCCGCCGATGAGGATGACGAAGGTCATGCCGATGGAAAGCACCAGATTGATCGTCACCTGCGTCAGGATATTGGTGACATTGCTGGAGGACAGGAAGTGCGGCGTGAAGGAAAACACGATGATCAGCGCGATGAGCGCGATGCCGATGCCCGCTTCGCGCAGCACGGTCTTGGTCGTGCTGGCGATGGTTTTGCTGCCCGCCTGTGCCGTGGTCAAATCAGTGGTGTCCATGGTTGCGTTCGTCCTTGTAGGCAAAGTTCAAAATGCGCTCTTCGGAAAAGTCTGCGCGTGCCACTTCACCGGCAATCCGGTGTTTCGACATGACGAGGATGCGGTCGCTGAGGGTGATGAGCTCGGGCAGTTCCGACGAGACGATGAGCAGCGCCAGCCCCTTTTCCGAAAGGCCGCGCAGCAGCGCGTAGATTTCGGCCTTGGCGCCCACATCGACGCCGCGGGTCGGCTCGTCGAGCAGCAGGATTTTCGGGTTGTTCGCCAGCCATTTGGCCAGGACGACCTTTTGCTGGTTCCCGCCCGACAGGGTGGAGACCGCATCGGCGGTGTCACCGTATTTCAGCTTGATCTCGCCGCCGAGCGCGCGCGTCAGCCGGGTTTCCTCGCGTTTGTCGAGAAGGCCGAGCCGCGAAACCTTGCGCAGGCTCGCCAGCGTGACATTGGCCGCAATTGCCATGCCGAGGATCAGGCCCTCTTCCTTGCGGTCTTCCGTGACGAAGCCGATGCCGTCACGAATGGCCTGCTTGGGATTGCGGTAGTGGCGCGGCTGGCCGTCGCGTTCAATCGTGCCGGACAGCGGCAGGGCGGCGGCGAAAATCGAGCGCAGCAGTTCGGTGCGGCCGGAGCCGACCAGGCCGGCGATGCCGAGGATTTCACCGTAATGCAGATCGAACGAAACGCCTTCCGCGTGCGGGGAGGCGGGATGGCGCAGGTTGCGCAGGGAAAGTGCGGTGCGGCCGCTCGTGTCGAGATCGCGCGCGGCGGCCATGGCGGCGGCAAGCTGGCGCCCGACCATGTTGGTAACCAGCTGATCGGTCGTCGTTCCCGCAATATCCGCCGTCATGACGGATTCGCCGTTGCGCAGGACCGTGACCCGATCACAGATGGAGAAAACCTCGTTGAGGTGGTGTGAGACAAACACGACAGCGACGCCCTTGGCCTTCAGGGCGGCGATGATCTGGAACAGCCGTTCGGTCTCACGCGCGGTCAGGGTTGCCGTCGGCTCGTCGAGAATGAGAATGCGGCTTTCGCCCATCAGCGCGCGGGCGATTTCCACCAGCTGGCGGTGCGCCACGCCGAGGGATTCCACAGGTCGGCGCACATCGACATCCCCCAGCCCGATCGCATCGAGCGCCTTGCGGGCTTTTGCGTAGAGCGTGGGATAATCAACCATGCCGAACGCCTTGCGCGGCATGTCCTCAAAGCAGATGTTTTCGGCAACGGAGAGGTAGGGCAGCAGGTTGAATTCCTGGTGGACCACCTGAATGCCGGCCTTCTTCGCATCGCCCGGCGTGTGCGGATCATAGGTCCCGCCGTCGAGTGTGATCTCCCCGGCATCCCGCTGGATGATCCCGCACAGGATCTTGATCAGCGTCGACTTGCCCGCGCCATTTTCACCGACCAGCGCATGCACCTCGCCGGGGCGCAACGAAAAGCTGACGCCGTTGAGGGCGACAACGCCGCCGAAGCGTTTCTTGACGCCGGAGAGTTCGAGCACCGGCTCGGCACCAGCACCGGCCGGTGCCGGAGCGGCTGCGCCTGCCATGTCAGTGTTTTCCATGATCATCGACCCGGTTGGCGGCTGTGCTGGAACCAGACACAGCCGCGGTTTACCCCGTGTTACTTCACGTCGTCCGATGTCACGAGCTTGATGTCGGTCTTGACCCAGCCTTCGAGCGGCTTGCCGCCGGCCACGACACCAAGCGCCTTGTCGATGGCGTTGGCGGCCATCTGCTGGCCGAACTGGTCGACCGTGGCAAGCAGCTTCTTCTCCTTCAGCAGCGGCTGGACAGCCGGGATGTTGTCAAAGCCGACGACTTCGATCTTGCCTGTTTTGCCCGCCGCCTCGATGGCCTTGACGACGCCGAGGACCATGGAGTCATTGGCCGCCATCACGCCCTGGATATCCGGATGGGCGGTCAGCATGTTGGAGAATACGGTGTTGGCTTCTTCGGTTTCCCAGTGGGCGGTGCGCGAGTCGAGCAGGTCGAGCTTGCCCGCCGTGACGGAGTCCATGAAGCCGAGCTTGCGCTGGGCCGCATTGTCGGCGCCCGGATTGCCTTCGATGATGACGACCTTGGCGCCTGCACCGAGCTTCTTGGCTAGCGCATCGCCGGCCATCTTGGCGCCTTCGCGGTTGTCCGGGCCGACAAAGGCGAGCTTCAGGCCTGCCTCCTGCTTGGCCTTGTCATCGAGCGCCACGTCGAAATTGACGACAGTGATACCGGCATCCACGGCTCGCTTGATCGGCGGAACGAGCGCGCGGGAATCGGACGGCGCAACAACGATGGCATCGACTTTTTGGGTGATGAAGCTCTCGATGGCATTGATCTGCGTCTCGACATCGGTCTCGGACTGCATGCCGACGGCTTTCAGCGTGTAGTCGCCGCGCTTGGCCTCGTGGGCCTTTGCACCCTCGAGCATGTTCTTGAAGAATTCGTTGGCAAGGGATTTCATCACAAGCCCGACGACGGGCTTGTCGGCGGCATAGCTGGCTGCAGGCATGGCGAGCGTGCCGGCCAGAAGGCTGGCGGCAATTAAACGTGCGAATTTCATTGTATTCCTCCCAGAATGACAAAAGACGTTCAGCGGTTTGCCACGTCCTCCAACATGGCGATGAAACGTTTCATTGCGCGGGCGCAATAGCGGCGTCTCAGCTCAATAGGAGCCCGAAGATCACGGATTTGTCAACATGAAACGTTTCATTCAAGAGATGGGCGGATTACATGCAAACTGAACGCTGCCTGCAGAACCTTACAGATAATCCGCGACGCGGTTGGCAGCCCAGTGGTAAAAACTGCCGGGAACAAGCGGCTGGTTGGTCGGGTCTTTCTTGTGGACGTGGAAGCCGATGAAATCCGGATGGTCGAGCGGTTCCAGTCCATAAGCCGGGTCAAAGATGCGCAAGGCATCGCGCGCCGTCCAGTAGTAGAAATTTTCCTTCGGCGCGGCATCCTTGAAGAAACCGTAACGCTTGGCCATGCGTGAAATGCCGTCATTGGCGAAGGCCGTGATGCCGATGGTGGCCGGGGTTACCTTCTGTCCGGTCATGCGGAACCATGCCGGGCGCATGACGCGGCGGCGAAAGCCCAGCCATGGCGGAACGACGACCGTTCCTTCCATATAGGCGTCGAACTCGCCGATGACGGGATTGTCCGGCGGCAGGTACATCGCCGATACGCCGAGGCGGAAGTGGTTTTCCCGGGCGAGGTAAGGCTTGTCGGTCGCCGGATGAAACTGCTTCATCAGATAGATGTCGGTATCAAGCCAAAGGCCCTGCTGTTTCTTCATCAACGTGACGCGAAACAGGTCGCTGAACTGGGATACGACGTGGCCGGGGTTCTCAATATCGGGAAAATCCGGGTCGATGCGCCGAAGATATTTTTTGTCCAGTATCGGCGCCGCATCGCAAATCTCGATGCCCTTGGGAAGGTTTGCGATCTCGTCGAACGCGTATAGTTTCACCCGCTGTCCGGTCATCACCATCGATGCCAGACAGACCCGGTCCACCTCCCGAAGGCGCGGGCCATACCAGAAGGTGCAAATATCCATGAACTATTCCAGCGGAAAAAAATATTAAATTGCCAGTCCATCTATGAGAGTTGCTGATCCTGGTCAATCGCATTGTTAGACTAATATCATAGACGTTTGGCCGCATTTCAACGACGCAAAACGTAGGGGAAGGCACGGCCGGGCAGCGGAAATCAGGGTGGATCAATTTTCCACGGATCCGCATTTTTAAAAAAGCCGGACTCCCGTATTCCGCTTCGCTGGAATGAAGTTCTTTCATTCATTGTGCCGGCAGCAATAAATTGGCGCGAATTTGCCCCGGGTTGTGAAACCATCCTTTTCTTCCGGCGATGCGTTCCACTATGGTTGCCGCACGTATCGGCACATCGTAAGACGCCGAAAAACAGTGGACAGTGATTTTCATGACCAAGAGCCTGACGCACCTTCAGCGTCTTGAAGCCGAAGCGATCCATATTTTCCGCGAGGTTGCCGCAACATTCACCAAACCGGTGATGCTGTATTCGATCGGCAAGGATTCCTCCGTGATGCTGCATCTGGCGATGAAGGCCTTTTACCCGGCCAAACCGCCGTTTCCGTTCCTGCATGTGGATACCACGTGGAAATTCAAGGAGATGATCGCGTTTCGTGATTCAGAAGCGAAACGTCTCGGCTTCGACCTGCTGCTGCACAGCAACCAGGATGGCATCGATCAGGGCATCAGCCCCTTCGTGCATGGATCGAACACCCATACTCATATCATGAAGACCGTCGCCCTGCGGCAGGCGCTTGACAAATACGGCTTCGACGCGGCCTTCGGCGGCGCGCGGCGCGACGAGGAGAAGTCGCGGGCCAAGGAGCGCATTTTCTCCTTCCGCAACGCGCAGCATTCCTGGGACCCGAAGAACCAGCGCCCGGAAATGTGGAAGATCTACAACACGCGGGTCGCCAAGGGCGAATCCATCCGCGTTTTCCCGATCTCCAACTGGACCGAGCTCGATGTCTGGCAGTACATCCTGCAGGAGAACATCCCGATCGTCCCGCTCTATTACGCCGCCAAGCGGCCGGTGGTGGAGCGCGACGGCATGCTGATCATGCGCGATGACGAGCGCATGCAGCTGCTGCCCGGCGAAAAGCTGCAGGAGAAGCTTGTTCGCTTTCGCACGCTCGGATGCTATCCCTTGACCGGTGCGATTGAGTCCGATGCGGTGACCTTGCCGGAAATCGTCAGCGAAATGCTGATTGCCCGCACCTCCGAACGGCAGGGCCGCATGATCGACAAGGATGAAGCCGGTTCGATGGAGAAGAAGAAGCGCGAGGGCTATTTCTGATGAACACCGTTGCCCCCATCGAGGCTTCCGCTGCCGAGGAAATCCGCGCCTACATGGCCGAACAGGAAAAGAAATCGCTGCTACGCTTTCTCACCTGCGGTTCGGTCGATGACGGCAAGTCGACGCTGATCGGCCGTCTGCTCTACGACACCAAGCTGATCTTCGAGGACCAACTGGCCGCCCTGCAGAATGACAGCCGCAAACATGGCACCAATGGCGAGGACATCGATTTCGCGCTGCTGGTCGATGGTCTGGAAGCCGAGCGCGAGCAGGGCATCACCATCGATGTCGCCTACCGCTTCTTCTCCACGCCCAAGCGCAAGTTCATCGTCGCCGACACGCCCGGCCACGAGCAATATACCCGCAACATGGCGACCGGCGCTTCCACCGCCGATCTTGCCATCGTGCTTGTCGACGCGCGGCAGGGCATCCTGCGGCAGACACGCCGCCACAGTTTCATCGCCTCGCTGCTCGGCATCCGCAACATCGTCCTGGCCATCAACAAGATCGATCTCGTCGACTACTCCCAGGCGATTTTTGACAGGATCGTCGCCGACTACCAGGACTTTGCCAGCAAGCTTGGTTTCCAGTCGATCCAGCCCATTCCGCTTTCGGCGCGCTTTGGCGACAATGTGATTTCCGCCTCCGCCAACATGCCCTGGTACAAGGGCCCGGCGCTGCTCGAACATCTCGAAGACGTGCCGCTTGCCGATGCGGATGAGGAGCGCCCGTTCCGGTTCCCGGTGCAATATGTCAACCGGCCCAATCTCGACTTCCGCGGCTTCTCCGGCACCATCGCGTCCGGTGTCGTCGCGCCGGGAGACGAGGTGGTGGTTGCCAAGTCCGGCAAGTCCTCGCGCGTCAAGCGCGTGGTCACGCTGGACGGCGACCTCGACCGGGCTGTCGAAGGGCAGGCGGTGACGCTGGTGCTGGAGGACGAGGTCGAGGTGTCTCGCGGCAACATGCTGGTGGCACCCGGCGCCCGCCCCGAGGTGGCGGACCAGTTTGCCGCGCATCTCGTCTGGTTTGCCGAACATGCGCTGATCCCCGGCCGTTCCTATATCCTGCGGACCGAGACCGATCAGGCGACAGCCACGGTGACCGATCTCAAATACCGAATCGATATCAACAGCTTCGCCCAGGAAGCGGCCAAATCGCTTGACCTGAATGAAGTCGGCGTTGTCAATATTTCGACGCAGGAGCCGATTGCCTTCGACCCCTACAAGTCGAACCGCTCGACCGGGTCGTTCATCCTGATCGACCGCCTGACCAATGCGACGGTCGGCGCCGGCATGATCGACTTCGGCCTGCGCCGCGCATCGAACGTGCATTGGCAGGCGCTGGATGTCAGCAAGGCATCGCGCGCCGACCAGAAGAACCAGAAGCCGGCGGTCATATGGTTCACCGGCCTTTCCGGTTCGGGCAAGTCGACAGTCGCCAATCTCGTTGAAAAACGCCTGTCGTCGCTCGGCAAGCACACCTATATTCTCGATGGCGACAATGTGCGCCACGGGCTCAACCGCGACCTTGGCTTCACCGAAGAGGACCGGGTGGAAAACATCCGCCGCGTCGGTGAGGTGGCCAAGCTGATGGTGGATGCGGGTCTGATTGTACTGGTCTCGTTCATTTCGCCGTTCCGTTCGGAGCGCCGCATGGTGCGCGAGTTGCTGGCCGATGGCGAATTCCTCGAAATCTTCGTCGATACGCCGTTCGAGGAATGCGCGCGGCGTGACCCGAAGGGGCTTTACGCGAAGGCACTGCGCGGTGAGATCAAGAATTTCACCGGCGTCGACTCGCCCTATGAAGCGCCGGAGAATCCGGAGCTGCATCTGCACACGGTCGGCCGCACGACGGAGGCACTTGCCTCGGAGGTGGAGAAGCTGCTGGTCGAGCACGGCATCATCTTCAACTACGATCAAAGCTCGTGGTCGATTTAGGCGATGCCTGATTTATTCACCCCCCTCTGTCCTGCCGGACATCTCCCCCACAAGGGGGGAGATCACATTGGCATGGACGCTTTCGCACAACAGGTAACGTTTCAAATTTCTCAGAAATGGCAATGTCGTCTGATCTCCCCCCTTGTGGGGGAGATGTCCGGCAGGACAGAGGGGGGTGCATGACACTAACCCTCCCGCCCCTCGATCACGCCGCCCTGCTTGCCGTCCTGGAAACAGCGGCCATTGCCGCCGGGCAGGAAATCCTGCGCATTTACGCGGAGGGCTGTGATTTCGCGCTGAAGGATGACCAGTCGCCGGTCACGGAAGCCGATCATGCCGCCGAAGCCATCATCCTGGCGGCTCTGCGCAAGGCGACGCCTGACATACCCGTCGTGGCGGAAGAGGAAATCTCCGGCGGCCACGTGCCCGGCGATCTCGGTGCGCGCTTCTATCTGGTCGATCCGCTCGACGGAACGCGGGAATTTGTCAGCCGCAACGGCGATTTCACCGTCAACATTGCGCTGATCGAAAACGCGGCGCCCGTTCTCGGCGTTGTCTATGCCCCCGTCCGCGGTGTGCTGTTCACGGGCGGCACTGCCGGTGCGCAGGAAATTACTATCGGCGAGGGCGGTGCGGTCACCGCGCGCAAAGCCATAGGCTGCCGCACCAGTCCGGACGATCTCATTGCCGTTGCCAGCCGCTCGCACCGCACGCCGGAAACCGATGCCTATCTGGAAAAATTCCGTATTGCCGACTGTGTGTCTGTCGGGTCGTCACTGAAATTCGGCCTGCTGGCGCGCGGCGAGGCCGATATTTACCCGCGTTTCGGCCGGACCATGGAATGGGATACGGCGGCGGGCGATGCGGTCCTGCGCGCTGCCGGAGGCATAACCCTGACGCTGGATGGCAATCCGCTGACCTATGGCCGCCGCAATCAGGCCGACGACGCCGATTTCGCCAATCCGGATTTCGTGGCCTGGGGCAGGTTATAGTTTGATTGCATTGCCGTTGAGCGTGGTTCGACAAGCTCACCATGAGGGATGTGGATTGGTGCAAGATCAATCGCGAAGGTTGCAGAGTGTAATTCCCTGCGATCCACGCCCTCCCTCATGGTGAGCTTGTCGAACCACGCACGATGCTCCCTGCAATCCGACAACCAGCTACCCCGGCCGCTTCCTCAACAGGATCGTCACCACAAAAAACGCGCCGATGGAACTGGTAACGATACCGATGGGCAATTCCTGCGGCGCCAGCAGCAGACGGGCCGCGAGGTCGCTGAGCAGGATCAGCAGGGCACCGAGCACGGCGCAGGTGACGATCAATCCCGCATGCAGCTGCCCGGAAAAACGCCGGGCAATGTGCGGGATCATCAGGCCGACAAAGCCGATGACGCCCGCCACCGAGACAAAGATCGCGGTGGAGAAGGCGCAGACGATGAACACCGTGTTGCGCAGGCGCGTCACCCTTATGCCAAGGCTTTCCGCCGTGTTTTCGCCGGCCAGCAGGGCATCGAGATTGCGGTGGTTGTACAGGGCGTAGACCAGGATGGCGGCAAGCCCGGTGAGGGCGAGCGGCAGGTTCTCCCAGCGGGCAAGGCCGAGGCCGCCGAGCGTCCAGAACATCACCGAATGCGCGGCGCGCTGGTCGCCGGCAAACACCATGTAATTGGTCAGCGCAGCAAACAGGAACGAGACGGCAAGGCCCGCCAGGATCAGCCGTTCCGGCCCCTGTCCCTGCACGCGCCGCACCAGCATCAGCACGACGATGGCCGCCAGCATGCCGCCGCTGAAGGCACCAATCGGTAGGGTCCAGATGCCGAAGCGGTCGCCGATGACCGTAATCACCGAGACTGCTCCCGCCGCCGCACCATTGGAAAGGCCAAACAGGAACGGATCGGCGAGATCGTTGCGGGTGACGGTCTGCAGCAGCGCGCCGATGATGCCAAGCCCCGCGCCCACGCAGATGGCAAGGATGACCCGCGGCAGGCGCAGGTCGACGATGATCTTGCCGACAGGGCCGCCAACGGCCATATCGGAGAGGCCGGTGGCATGGGCGAGGGCGCGCAGGACATCGCCGAGCGGAATGACCGTTGCCCCATAGGCAATCGACACGAGGGCGAGGGCCAGAATGGCCATCACCCCCGTCATGAGTGTCAGATGCTGACGGAAGGGCAGATGCACTCAGAATGCTTCCGGATGCATGGCCTTGGCCATCTTGGCGATGGCCTCGATATTGGCCGGTCCGGGCGTCAGTTCCGCATAGCGCAGGGCGACGAAGCGGTTGTTCTTGACGGCGTCGGTTTCCTTCATCGCCGGATGCGATTTGAGGAAGTCGAGCAGCTTCTGGTAACCCGCATCATCCTGATAATCGAGGAGAACGAGGAATTCCGGATTGCGCGTCGCCACGGTTTCCCACGAGGTGGTGCCCCAGCTGGTGTCGAGATCGGCCATGATATTGGTGCCGCCGGCTTCGCTGATCATCGCCGTGGGAATGGCGAACTTGCCCGCTGTGAACGGCTTGTCCTCGCCGGAATCGTAGAGGAAGACGCGGGTGCCGCTCTTGTCGCCGATCTTTGTCTTGATCGCGGCAAGTTCTGTCTTCCAGCCGCTGACGAGTTTATTTGCCTCGTCTTCCCTATCGAAAATCTTGCCGAGCTTTTCCATGTCGCCATAGAGCAGGTCCATGGTGGCGGCGGGCCGGGACTTGTCGAGATGGATGCAGCTTTCGGTCAGTTCAAGCGTCTTGATGCCGTGCGGCGCCAGCGTGTCGGGGGTGACCTCACCGCCCGGCTTCATGCCGTAATTCCAGCCAGCGAAGAAGAAATCCGGTTCCGCAGCAATGAGATTTTCAAGGGTCGGATATTTTGGCGCAAGCTCGGGAATGGCGCCCAGCTGCTTCTTGAACGCGTCGTCCAGCTTGTACCAGCCGGTAATGCCCGAAACCCCGACCATCGAGGATTGCAGGTGCAGGGCGAAGGCCATTTCGCTCATGTTGATGTCCTGGATGACCGCACGCTTGGGCGCGGCCTCGAAGGTGACGGGCTTGCCGCAACTGTCGACCGTCACGGGAAACGCCCATGTGGGGGCGGACAGCGCCGACAAGGCGAGGGCGAGCAGCATTCTTTTCATCAAATTCTCCGTAGCTGAGCAGTTTGTTTTGTGGTTGGTCCGGGTGCTTCGAACACCATGAGATCGCGATCCTGCGAGGGATGGCGCAGGCGCAGGACATCGAGATCGAAGACATCGCTGACGATGCGCGGCGTCAGCGTTTCGTCGGGTGTGCCGGCGGCGACGAGCTGGGCGGCATGCATGACGGCGACGTGGGTGGCAAACGGCGCCACCAGCGGCAGGTCGTGCAGCACCGCGATGGTCGTCACGTCGAGACCGGCGACCAGCGCCAGCAATTCGCTGCGCGCCTTCGGGTCGAGGTGATTGGTGGGTTCGTCGAGAAACAGGATGTCAGGCTGCTGGGCGATGGCGCGCGCCAGCTGCACGCGCTGCCTTTCGCCGCCGGAGAGCGAGCCGATGGGACGGCGCGAAAACGCGGCGATCCCGGCGCGGAGCAGGGCTTCCGCCACGATATCCCGGTCTTTCACCTTGGTCAGGGTGCCGGTGTGCGGAATGCGGCCAAGGGATACATAATCGTCCACCAGCAATTGCGGGTCCGGCATGTCGGTCTGGCCGACGAAGGCAAATCTCCTGGCCCGTTCCTTCGGCGGCAGCCGGTCTATTGCCGTACCGTCGAGATGGATGCTGCCGGAGGAGGGGCGCAACAGCCCGGCCAGCATGCGCAAAAGTGTGGATTTCCCGGCGCCATTCGGCCCGATAATGGCAAGACGCGCGCCGCGCACGATGTCGAGCGATACCTCATCCACCAGCGTCTGGCCGGCTGTGCGGAACGTCACCTCGTCGGCACGCAGGGCGACATGGCTCATGGGCGGATATCCGTGACTGCAGGCAAGGCACATGGTGTCAAATCCCAACCGGTAAACGTCGTCGCGTCATCGCGGACGCTTCGCTCTCGTATAGTAACGTTATAACATTGGTCAATACCCGATGTGTCATGGCTGTCCCGGCCGCGGCAGGCCGCCGGCGGTCTTGCACGGGGTGCAGACGATAATCTGGTGGTCGGGTATTGGCGTGGTCATGCCGGTGCCTTGCCTTGTGGACAAAGGTTAGGGGAACGCGGCCAATGCACCATCGCGACAATGCGGGAGAGGACATCGCATCGCTCCCGGCACACCCCGTCCGGTTCGAATTGTAGATGAGATGGCAGGTCTCCTGGCTCGCGGGTCTCAGCTTCGCCTTGCCTTCCCGACCTTCCGGTCAGTGGCATGTCAGGCATCGCTCACCGCTTACAGTTGCGGGGGCAGCCACGGTCTCGGTCCCTTTTGGGTACGCCTCACCGTGTTCCCTTTTCATCTCCCGCGTTGTCGTGCGGAAGAAACCATCGGTGCGGATGCTATGCGGCCAGCCGCGCAGTTGCAAGCACGTTTATGCGGCAATTTTTGCTGCTGCCAAAATTTTTGGCAAATGAAAGATTTCAATTGGCCGGTAACTCGTTAGAGTGCGGGGAGCATTTGTGGAACCGCGGTTTTTTTTGAATCAGACTTTTGAGGCGATATGGCAATTCACGCAGCAGTCTATCATCTGACGCATTACCGGTATGACCGGCCCATCATGCTCGGGCCGCAGATCATCCGGCTCCAGCCGGCACCCCATTCCCGGACAAAAGTTCTCAGCCATTCCCTGAAAGTCAGTCCGGCCAATCATTTCGTCAACCTGCAGCAGGATCCCTACGGTAATTTCCTCGCCCGCTTCGTCTTTCCCGAACCGGTGACGGAGCTGAAGATCGAGGTCGATCTCGTCGCTGATATGACCGTCTACAATCCGTTCGATTTCTTCGTCGAACCGGTCGCCGAAACCTGGCCGTTCAGCTATCCCGAAGAGATCAGCGACGACCTGTCGATCTATATGAAACCGGAACCGGCCGGACCGCTGGTTTCGGCTTTCCTTGCAACCATCGATCGCAGCCCGACGAACACGGTGAATTTCGTCGTCGATCTCAACGCGCGTATCCAGCGCGAGATCGGCTATGTCATCCGCATGGAAACCGGGGTTCAGGAGCCGGACGCAACTTTGAACCTGCGCTCGGGATCATGCCGGGATTCAAGCTGGCTGCTGGTACAGGTGTTGCGCAATCTCGGTTTTGCCGCACGGTTCGTCTCCGGCTATCTCATTCAGCTGAAGCCTGATCTTGTCGCCATCGATGGTCCCGCCGGAACGGACAAGGATTTCACCGATCTGCATGCCTGGTGCGAAGTCTATCTGCCGGGGGCGGGCTGGATCGGCCTCGACCCCACCTCCGGGCTTCTGACCGGCGAAAGCCACGTACCGCTTGCCGCCACCCCGCATTACCGCAATGCCGCACCGATTTCCGGCATGGCGGAATTCGCCAATGTGGAATTCGGTTTCGATATGCGCGTGACGCGCGTATCCGAACACCCGCGCATCACCAAGCCGTTTTCCGACGAATCCTGGAATGCGCTCGATGCGCTCGGCGAAAAGGTGGACGCGATCCTGAACGAGAGGGATGTGCGCCTGACCATGGGCGGCGAGCCCACATTCGTGTCCATCGATGATTTCGAATCAGGCGAATGGAACACCGATGCGGTCGGGCCGACCAAGCGCGAAAAGGCCGACAAGCTGATCCGGCGGCTGCGCGAGCGTTTTGCGCCGGGTGGTTTTCTGCATTACGGGCAGGGCAAGTGGTATCCGGGCGAGAGCCTGCCGCGCTGGACGTTCTCGCTTTACTGGCGCAAGGACGGCAAGCCGATCTGGGTCAATCCCGACCTGATCGCGCCGGAGAACGGCAAGGCTGACGTCAAGCCGGAAGATGCCGGAAAACTCCTCGTCGCGTTGGCGCAGGAGCTTGGCGTTGAAGAAGAGATGGTGGCGCCCGCCTATGAAGATCCGGCGGAATGGATCATCAAGGAGGGCAATCTTCCCGACAATGTCGATCCGTCCAACTCCAGGCTCAAGGATCCGGAAGAGCGCAGCCGCATCGCCCGGGTTTTCGAGCGGGGCCTGACCGAGCCGAGCGGTTTTGTCCTGCCGGTGCAGCGCTGGAACAGCCAGGCCTCCGGCCCGCGCTGGCGTAGCGAAAAATGGAAGACGCGGCGCGGCAAGCTGTTCCTGGTGCCGGGGGATTCGCCCGTCGGATACCGGCTGCCGCTCGGCGCCCTGCCGCATGTTCCGGCCTCGGAATATCCCTATATCGTGCCGGTCGATCCGTCGGTGGATCGCGGGGCGCTGCCGGACCCGGCACCGCAGGCGCGTGAGAATATCCTGGCGGTTGCCTCTTTCACCGCGGACGAAGGCAACCAGCAGGAGCGGGTCGAGCAGGAACGGGGGGAAATCGGCGGGGCCGTGCGCACCGCCATATCGGTCGAGCCGCGGGACGGGCGCCTCAGCGTGTTCATGCCGCCGGTGGAGGCGCTCGAGGACTATCTGGAACTGGTTGCGGCGGCGGAAGCTGCGGCGCACAAGCTCGGGCTGCCGGTTCACATCGAAGGTTACAGCCCGCCGCAGGATCATCGCATCAACGTCATCCGCGTTGCACCCGATCCCGGCGTGATCGAGGTGAATATCCATCCAGCGGCCAATTGGCGCGACTGCGTGGCAACGACAACGGCAATCTATGAGGAGGCCCGCCAGACGCGGCTCGGTGCCGACAAGTTCATGATCGATGGCCGCCATACCGGTACCGGCGGCGGCAACCATGTGGTGGTCGGTGGCGAAACACCCGCCAACAGCCCATTCCTGCGCCGTCCTGATCTGTTGAAAAGCCTTGTCCTGCACTGGCAGCGGCATCCGTCGCTGTCCTACCTGTTCTCCGGCCTGTTCATCGGGCCGACCAGCCAGGCACCGCGCATCGACGAGGCGCGGCATGACAGTCTCTACGAGCTGGAGATTGCCCTCTCGCAGGTGCCCCGGCCGGGCGAGGGCACGCCGCCTTTGCCCTGGCTGGTCGACCGGCTGTTCCGCAATCTGCTGGTGGATGTCACCGGCAACACGCATCGCTCGGAAATCTGCATCGACAAGCTGTTCTCGCCCGATGGTCCGACCGGCAGGCTCGGGCTGGTCGAGTTCCGCGGTTTCGAGATGCCGCCCAATGCGCGCATGAGCCTTGCCCAGCAATTGCTGATCCGCGCGCTGATTGCCCGGTTCTGGAACAATCCGATTCAGGGCAGTTTCGTCCGCTGGGGCACGGCGCTGCATGACCGTTTCATGCTGCCGGCCTATGTCTGGCAGGATTTCCTCGATGTTCTCGCCGATTTGCGCGAGAACGGCTTTGATTTCCGCCCGGAATGGTTCGAGGCCCAGCTGGAATTCCGCTTCCCCTTCTGCGGTGAAATCGAGAATGAGGGTGTGAAACTGGAAATCCGGCAGGCGCTGGAGCCATGGCATGTGATGGGCGAACAGGGTGCCATCGGCGGCACGGTGCGCTTCGTCGATTCCTCGGTGGAACGGCTGCAGGTCAAGGTCGACGGCTTCAATCCGGCCCGCTACAGCGTGGCCTGCAACGGGCGCGAGGTGCCGCTGAAGATGACCGACAGACAGGGCACGGCGGTTGCCGGCGTGCGCTACAAGGCGTGGCAGCCGCGCTCCGGCCTGCATCCGATGATCCCGGTCAACACGCCGCTGGTTTTCGACATTTACGACCAGTGGTCGCAACGGGCGATCGGCGGTTGCGTCTATCATGTCGCACACCCCGGCGGGCGCAGCTATGATACGTTCCCGGTCAATTCGAACGAGGCCGAGGCGCGCCGGCTGGCGCGTTTCGAGCCGCGCGGCCATACGGCCGGCGGATATGAATTGCGCAGGGAACAGCCATCGGGGGAATTTCCGATGACCCTTGATCTGAGAAGGCCGAGGCATTGAGATTGTGGGATTGATGCAAAGAGAGATTTCACCCCCCTCTGGGCTACCGGGCTCCGTGGCTCGCCCCGGAGCACGGCAGGGCAGAGGGGGGTATTGAAACCAATGTCCCAGGTAAGCAAATCACGGCCACTCCCCGGTCTCCTCGCGGGCTACAAGCCCCTGCAGGGCGTGGCCGACGAGATGATCGATCCCAACGGGGCTGTGCGTCCCGGCTGGGAAAAGCTGCTGCGTTCGCTCGACACCCTCGGCCCCGAAAAACTCGCCACCCGCTTTGCCCGCGCCAACCAGTATCTGCACGATGCGGGCGTGTTTTACCGGGTCTATGACGAGACCGGTACGCAGGAGCGCGAATGGCCGCTCGCTCATGTTCCGCTTCTGATCAACGAGGATGACTGGCGCGCCATCACGTCAGGGCTGACCCAGCGCGCCGATCTCCTGGAGGATATCGTTGCCGATATCTATGGCGACAACCGGCTGGTGCGCGATGGCCTGCTGCCGCCGGATCTGATTGCCTCGAACCCCGAGTTCCTGCATCCCGTCGCCGGTATCAAGCCGGCCAGCGGGCATTTCCTGCATTTCTGTGCTTTCGAGCTGGGGCGCGCACCCAATGGCCAGTGGTGGGTGCTGGGCGACCGCACGCAGGCGCCTTCGGGTGCCGGGTTTGCCCTGGAAAACCGCGTTGCCACCACCCGCGCCCTTTCGGATATTTCCGGCGCGATGAACGTTCACCGTCTTGCCGGTTTCTTCAAGGATTTCCGCGATTCCCTGCAGAGCCTGATCCACGATCCCGCAGGGCGCGCGGCCATTCTCACGCCCGGCCCGAACAATGAAACCTATTTCGAACACGCCTATATCGCCCGCTATCTCGGCATCATGCTGCTGGAAGGCGACGACCTGACCGTGAGCAAGGGCCGGGTCATGGTGCGCACCGTGTCCGGTCTCAAGCCCATCGATGTTCTGTGGCGGCGCATGGATGCCGCCTATATGGACCCGCTGGAGCTGAAGTCGGATTCGTGGATCGGCACCCCCGGCATGGTCGGCGCGCTGCGCCAGCGTTCCGTCTCGCTGGTCAATGCGCTGGGATCGGGCATTCTCGAAACCCGGGCGCTGCTGGCCTTCCTTCCTGCGATCTCGAAGGCCCTGCACGACCGTGATCTCGCCTTGCCGAGCATCGCCACCTGGTGGTGCGGCCAGGAGAAGGAACGCCAGCACGTCATGAACCGGCTCGACCAGATGATGGTCGGCCCGGCGCTGTCGACCCGGTTGCCGTTCGAAGACGTGCAGGCCACGGTTCTGGGGTCCGCCCTCGACGATGCGGCGCGCCAGGCCCTGTTGCACAAGCTCAAAACCGACGGCCGTGGACTGGTCGGTCAGGAAGCCGTCAAACTGTCGACGACGCCGGTCTATGTGGACGGCAGGCTGGAGCCGAGGCCCTTTGTCCTGCGCGTCTTTGCGGCGCGTCACGGCGATGGCTGGAGTTTCATGCCGGGCGGTTTTGCCCGCGTCGGGTTCACGCTCGACACGGCGGCGATTGCCATGCAGCGCGGCGGGCAGGCGGCGGATGTGTGGATCACCAGTTCGGCGCCCGTGCGCAAGGATACGCTGCTGCCGCGCGAGGACGATGCCTTCCGCCGCAATGTGCCGGGCACGCTGCCAAGCCGTGCGGCGGAAAACCTGATGTGGATGGGGCGCTATATCGAACGTGCCGAAGCCACGGCGCGTATCCTGCGGGCGTGCCATGCCCGCTATGCCGAGACGGCCAATGCGGAATTGCCGCTTCTGACGGAAATGCGCGATCAGCTCAAACCCCTCGGCATTGATCTCGATGAAGCCATTCCAAAGGGCCTCTTGCGTTCCATCGACGGCGCAATGCTCAGTGCCGGACGTATCCGCGACCGTTTTTCGCCCGATGGCTGGCTGGCGCTGCGCGATCTGTCGAAGACCGTGCACCGGTTCCAGGGGGTGGTGTCGCAGGGCGATGACGGCACCCGCGCCATGACAATCATCCTGCGCAAGCTGGCCGGGTTCTCCGGTCTGGTGCACGAGAACATGTATCGTTTCACCGGCTGGCGTTTTCTTGAAATCGGCCGCCGGCTGGAGCGCGGCATCCAGATGGCGCGCATCCTGGCAAACCTGTCGCGGCATGAAGCGCCGGAAGGTGGGCTGGAAATGCTGCTGGAAATCGGCGACAGCGTCATGACGCACCGGCGGCAGTACAGCGTCTATTCCGGCCGCCTCAGCGTGCTCGATCTTCTGGCGCTTGATCCGCTCAATCCGCGCTCGATCATTTTCCAGCTGGACGCGCTCAAAACCGAGTTCAATCTTTTGCCACAGCGCGAGGCGGGTGCGCATATGTCCGCCTTTTCCAAGGATGTGTTGCGCCTGCACACGCAGCTTGCCATCATGGAATCCAGCGAACTGACCGCTGACAAGCTGCATGAACTCGCCCATGAAATCGGCGCGCTGTCCGACACCATCTCCGATACGTATTTTGCCTGAGGGGGTGAGGAATGCTCTATAACATCCGCCTCCACCTGCATTATGACTATGAGCGTTCCGCGGCGGGCGGGCGCCACCATATCCGGGTGATGCCGCAAACCCTGTCAGGTATCCAGCGCGTGGTCGCCTCGAGTCTCTCCTTTGATCCTGCAGCGGCGGAACGCTCCGATTTTACTGATTTCTTCGCCAATACGGTGACCTCCATCGTCTACCGCAATCCGCACGAAACGCTCGATGTAACGATGACAGCCCGCATCAACGTGGCGCGGCCGCAGACCATGCTCGATGTTTCGCCCGATCTTGCCGGCCTGATCCGGGAAATACGCGGCGTCTGGTCGGTGGCATCCGATGCGCCGCACCACTTTCTGACATCCAGCGCCCACGCGGCCATCGACCCTGACATATCGGCCTACGCCGCGACAAGCCTAGGCAGGACGCGCACGGTCATGGAGGCTGCGAGTGATCTGTGCAACCGCATCCATACGGATTTCGCCTATGATTCCGACGCCACCAATGTGCGCACCACGGCGCGGGAGGCGTTCGACCTGCGGGCCGGTGTCTGCCAGGATTTCAGCCACATCATGATTGCCGGCCTGCGCGGCATCGGCATTCCGGCGGGCTATGTCAGCGGTTTCCTGCGCACCATCCCGCCGCCCGGCAAGGAGCGGCTGGAAGGTGCCGACGCCATGCATGCCTGGGTGCGTGTCTGGTGCGGGCGCGAGGCGGGCTGGCAGGAGTTCGATCCCACCAATGCGATGATGGCCGGCAATGACCATATCACCGTCGGCTACGGCCGGGATTATGCCGATGTCTCGCCCATCGTCGGCGTGCTGAAAACCAGCGGTTCGCAGGAAGCAAAGCAATCGGTGGATGTGATCCCGCTGGAGTAAAGGGATAGACAGCGCTTTTGTCCTTCGCGTTGCCATTATTGGAATAGTTTTTCTTGGTTTCCGCCAGCGGCGAGAATATGGTCTGCTTCAAGTGCCATTTGCGCCGGTGAATGGGATGAAATTTCGAAGTGCGATCCATGCTCCCCATTCCACCGCTGATGCTGACCACAGGTCCGGTTCCCGCCTATCCGCAAGTGCTTGCCGCGCTCGGAAAGCCTGTTCTTTATGACTATCATCCCGCCTTCCAGGCCTTCTATGCCGAGGTGATCGAAAAGCTGCGGCTGGCGCTGCGGCAGGACACGGCGCCCGTCATCATGCAGGGTGAGGCCATTCTCGGCATCGAAGCGGCTGCTGCCGCGCTGATTGCCCGTGACGATGTGGTTCTGAACCTTGTCTCCGGTGTCTATGGCAAGGGGTTTGCCGGCTGGGCCGCGCGCTATGGCAGGGAAGTCATCGAGCTTGCCGTGCCCTATGACGACATCATCGACCCGCAGGCGGTGCGTGCGGCGCTGCGCCAGCGCCCGGATATCAAAATTGTCTCGCTCTGCCATCACGACACGCCGTCCGGCACGCTCAATCCGCTGCGGGACATCGGCGCTGTCGTTGCCGAGCACGGGGCCTATCTCATTGTCGATGCCGTGTCGTCCTTTGGCGGGTTGGATGTTCATCCGCTTGAGGCGCATGCCGACATTTTCATCACCTCGCCATCGAAATGCCTGGGCAGCACGCCGGGCCTCAGCCTCATCGGCGTGAGCGAGCGGGCCTGGGCCAAGATCGAGGCCAACCCGGATGCGCCGCGCGGCTCGTTCCTCAGCCTTCTCGGCTGGAAAGGCGCCTCGGAGCCCGGCAAGCCCTTTCCGGTGACGCCGTCCATTGCGGAAATCTATGCGCTGGATGCGGCGCTGGATCTCTATGCCGCGGAGGGTGCCGAAAACGTCTGGGCCCGCCATGCGGAAACGGCTGAAATCACCCGCAACGGCCTGCTTGAGCTTGGCCTGAAGCTGTGGCCGAAAAAGCTGGAATTCTGCGCGCCGACGGCGACCGCTTTCAAGCTGCCCGATGGTTTCAGCGACACGGCCTTGCGCGACCGGTTGCGCGATGAGCACGGCATCCTCCTGTCGCTCGGCCGCGCCGACACATCGGGCAAGCTGCTGCGCGTCGGGCACATGGGCGCGTCCGCCAAACCCGATTTCGCCCGCGCCACCATCAGGGCTCTCAGCCAGATTCTGTCCCGCCCACTCGGCCAAACCTATGCATAAGAGGATCGCAAGCATGTCCCGTATCCTGTTGAACCGACGCTCTTTTCTCCATCTGACTGCCAGCGCCGCCGCGCTCACCGCCATGCCGGGTCTTGGCTGGGCGCAGGGGGAAACGCCTGTCAAAGGCGGGCGTCTGATCGTCGCCGGGGACAGCGAACCGGCCAATCTCAATCCCGCCATCGTCGCCTCCAACGGCGTGTTCTTTGTCGCCAGCAAGATTGTCGAGCCGCTGGCCGAACAGTCCTATGACGGCAAGGACGGCCTGTCGCCGCGCCTGGCCACCGCTTGGGAGGGCTCGGTCGATGGCCTGACTGCAACGTTCAAACTGCGCGAAGGCGTGACCTGGCACGACGGCAAGCCGTTCACCTCGGCTGACGTTGCCTTCTCCGCGCTGGAAGTGTGGAAGAAGCTGCAGAATCTCGGCCGCGTGGTCTTCAAGAACCTCGAGAGTGTCGAAACACCGGATGACCACACGGCCATCTTCAAATTCTCCCAGCCGACGCCGTTCCAGCTCATCCGCAATGCGCTGCCGGTGGTCACCTCCGTCGTGCCGAAACATCTCTATGAAGGCACGGATATCGCCAAGAATCCGGCCAACCAAGCATTGGTCGGCACCGGCCCGTTCAAATTCGGCGAACACAAGCCGGGCGAATATTATCTGCTGAAGCGCAACGAGGCCTACTGGCAGAAGGACCAGCCGCTGCTGGATGTGATTGTCTACCAGATCCTGCCGGACCGTTCATCCGCCGGCAATGCGCTGGAGGCCGAACAGATCCAGCTGGCTGCTTTCTCCGCCGTGCCGCTTGCCGATCTCGCCCGCATCTCCAAGGTGCCGGGCCTGAAGGTTTACGCCAATGGCTATGAAGGGCTGACCTATCAGCTCATTGTCGAAATCAACCATCGCCGCAAGGAACTGGCCGATCCGAAGGTGCGTCAGGCGCTTGCCCATGCCATCGACCGGGATTTTGTCGTCAAGACGATCTTCCTCGGCTATGCAAAGCCGTCCACGGGGCCGGTTCCTGCCTATGACAAGGCGTTTTATGAGCCAGATGTGGCCGCCCATGCTTTCGATCCGGCCAAGGCGGAAGCGCTGCTCGACGCGGCGGGTTACAAGCGCGGCGCCGATGGCAACCGCTTCACGCTCAAGCTCCTGCCCGCGCCATTCTTCAATGAAACCAAGCAGTTCGGCGACTATCTGCGCCAGGCGCTGGCCAAGGTGGGCATCGATGCGCAGGTGGTCAGCAACGATACACCCGCCCATCTGAAGGCGGTCTATACGGACCACGATTTCGATATCACCGTGGCAACGCCGGTCTACCGTTCCGATCCGGCGATCTCCACCACCATCCTGTTTGAAAGCGGGCTGCCCGCCGGTGTGCCGTTCTCCAACCAGTATGGCTATGCCAATGCGGATGTGGACAAGCTGATCAAGGATGCCGCTTCCACCGTGGATAGCGACAAGCGCGCCGGCCTCTATAAGCAATTGCAGAAGGTGGTGGCTGAGGACCTGCCGCTGATCAATGTGGCAGAATTCTCCTTCATCACCGTTGCCCGCGATACCGTGCAGAATGTGTCCGACAATCCGCGCTGGGCGGTGTCGAACTGGTCCAATGTCTGGCTGAAGGGGTAGGGGTTGAGGGTATGGTATTATCATGACACCGCATCTTCCCTCCTGAACACAAACCCGTTTGTCTTCCGGCATTATTGGCTCTAGTGTCCCCCTCCATTCGCATGACCTGTCGGAGCCCTTCTTGCCGCCACTCGCATCCTTTTTCCTGAAACGCCTTTTGGGTGCGATTCCGGTTCTGGCCGTTGTGCTCATCGGCAGCTTTCTGCTGCTGGAGGCGGCATCCGGTGATGCGGTGGATTCCTATGTCGCGCGTTCCGGCGGCATGGATGCCGACCAGCTGGCGCAATTGCGCCAGGCGTGGGGCCTTGATCAGGGCCCATTCCATCGTTTCATCGCCTATGTCTCGGCGCTTGGCCATGGCGATCTCGGCTGGTCGACGGCGTTTCAACGGCCCGTGTTGTCGGTGATCATCGAGCGCCTGCCGGTGACGCTGCTGCTGATGGGCATTGCCACGGCACTCGCCTTCTTCCTCGGTTCGCTGTTCGGCGTCATCGCCGGCGCAAAGCCCGGCTCCCTGCGCGACCGTTTCCTGTCCATCGGTTCGCTGGCGCTCTATGCCGTTCCCGGCTTCTGGCTGGGGCTGGTGCTGATCGTGGTCTTCGCCGTCGATCTGCGCTGGCTGCCGGTGGGCGGCATCGAGACCATCGCGTCCGGCAAGAGCGGATGGGCGCGCATGGCGGATATCGCTGCGCATCTGGTCCTGCCGGTCGCCTCGCTTGCCATGGTTTACCTCGCGCTGTATCTGCGCCTGATGCGCGACCGCATGAGCGAGGTCTGGCGCGATCCCTTCGTCACCGGCCTGAAAGCGCGTGGTCTCAGCCGCGGCCGTATCGTCTGGCGGCACGTGGCGCGCAATGCGGTCCTTCCTGTCATCACCATGCTCGGCCTGCAGGCGGCAGTCATGCTGGGCGGCAGCGTCGTGGTGGAAAGCGTTTTCGCCATTCCGGGATTCGGACGGCTGGCGGCGGAGGCTGTCTCGCGGCGCGACACGCCGCTGCTGCTGGGTGTCATCCTGTGCAGCGCCATAACGGTGATTATCGCCAATCTGCTGGTCGATCTGGCCTATGGCAGGCTCGATCCGCGCGTGAGGATCGGCTGATGACGATCTGGCGGCGTCTCAACCTTGAAGGCCGTGCCGGACTGGTGCTGCTGCTTGCACTGGTTCTCATGGCCTTGCTCGCCCCGTGGATCGTAGCGGGCGATCCGCTCGCCATCGTCGGCGAACCCTTGGCTCGGCCTTTCACATCGCAGGCGCATTGGCTGGGCACCGACCGTCTTGGCCGCGATGTGCTGTCGGAGCTTCTCTACGGCACGCGCACGACGCTGCTGGTGGCGTTCTTCTCGGCTGCGGCATCGCTCGTCATCGGCAGTCTGGTCGGCACGCTGGCCGGTTTTCTCGGCGGTATTGCCGATGCGGTGCTGATGCGGATCACCGAGGCATTCCAGACGGTTCCAGGCTTTTTGCTGGCGCTGGCGACAATCAGCGTGACCGGGCCGAGCGTCCCGACCCTCATTCTGGCCATCAGTCTCGGCACATGGACGCAAGCCGCGCGGGTGACACGGGCGGAGGTTTTGTCACTGCGCGAGCGCGATTTCGTGGCCGCCGCCCGCACATTGGGTATGCGGCCGCTGGAGATTGCCTTCCGGGAAATATTGCCGAATGCCTTTGGTCCGGCCGCCTCGCTCGCCGCCATTTCCGTGGCCGCGGCCATCCTCATCGAAGCTGCCCTGTCGTTCCTCGGCTTCGGCGATCCGAACCGGGTGACCTGGGGCAGCATGATTGCCGAAGGGCGCACGGTGCTGCGCGCGGCGCCTTATCTTTCCATCGTGCCGGGTCTGGCGCTGGTGGTCACGGTTCTCAGCGTGCATCTGATCGGGCGCGGCCTGTCGCGCAGTGAAAGGTTCCTCCAGCCATGAGCGAACCATTGCTGCGCGTGGAAAATGTCGGCGTGACCTACGGCAAGACCGTTGCCCTGGCGGATGTCTCGCTCGACCTCGATCGGGGCGGGCGGCTGGCTTTGATCGGCGAAAGCGGGTCCGGAAAATCCACTCTCGCCATGGCCGTTGCGGGGCTTCTGCCAAAACAGGCGCGCCAGACGGGTTCGATTGTCTTTCCCGGCACGTCGGGCCGCCCGCGTCTCGGCCGGGATATCGGTGTGGTGTTCCAGGACCCGGGCGGCAGCCTCGATCCGGTCATGAGGGTCGGCGACCAGATTGCCGAGGTTATCCGGGCACATGAGGACACCAGCTGGATCGCCGCGCGGGTGCGTGCCGCCGACCTGATGGACCGGGTGCGTATCCCGAAAGCCCTGTCGCGCCTCAACAGCTATCCGCATGAATTCTCCGGCGGGCAGCGCCAGCGCATCGCCCTCGCATTGGCGCTGGCGGCCAATCCGTCGCTTGTCATCGCCGATGAGTTGACCAGCGCGCTCGACACGGTGGTGCAGCGCCATATCGTCAACCTGCTGGACGAGCTGGTGCGCGAGGACGGGCTGACGCTATTGTTCGTCACCCATGATATCGCGCTGGCGTCCGAACGCGCCGACCAGATCGCTGTTCTCTACAAGGGACAACTGGTCGAACAGGGCACCGCAGCCGATGTTCTCGGCCAACCCGCGCATCCCTATACCAAGGCACTGATCGGCGCGCACCTGTCACTGGACACGCCGCGGCAAAGGCGGCTTGTTGAAATCAACCCTGACAGTCTGAACCTGCCATGAGTGAAACCGACAATTCCATTGTTCTCGAAGTGAAGGATGTTGCCAAGCGCTTTGGCGAGAGCAATGCATCGGGCCTGAAGAATATCGGATTTACCTTGCGGCGCGGTGAAACGCTGGCGCTGGTCGGGGCATCGGGTTCGGGCAAGACGACGCTCGCCCGCCTCGTCATGCGGCTGGGCAATCCGGATGCGGGATCAATCCACCTGTGCGGCCACGATATCACGGCCCTGCGGGGCGAAGCCTTGCGGCTGCTGCGCCCGAGATTCCAGATGGTGTTCCAGGATCCGCTGGCGGCATTCAATCCGCGGGCCACGGTCCGGCGTATCCTGGAAGATCCGCTGCGCCTGCACGATCTGGCGCCGAGGGACAACTATGGCCAGCTCATCGCCGATGCGCTCGAACGGGTGGGGCTGAGCCCTGATCTGATGCAGCGCAGCCCGCTGGAACTGTCCGGCGGCCAGCGCCAGCGCATTGCCATTGCCCGGGCGATTGCCACCCGGCCCGACCTGATCGTGCTGGACGAGCCGGTATCGGCGCTGGATGTTTCCGTGCGGGCGCAGATCCTCAATCTCCTGCTCGATCTGCAGGAGGAAACCGGTGTGTCCTATCTCTTCATTTCTCACGATCTTGCCGTGGTTCGGGCCGTGGCCGACCGCATGATCGTGCTCGACGAGGGGCGGATTGTCGAAAGCGGCGAGACCGAACGGGTTCTCGCCGCCCCGCAGGCCGAAGCAACGCGGGTTCTGATCGATGCCGTGCCCAGACTGCGGGTTCCCGCCGGTTGAGGACCTGGCGCTCACCGCTCCGGGAATAAAAATCCGCTCTCATGCCTTTCAAGCAATCGATTGGTAAAATTTGTTTCAAAGGTCGTCAGTCAATACAACCTGTGGTAGAAGATTCGCGTGGTATCGCCCAATAGTTCAATTTTTAAGGATGTCCTTCGCACGAAATTAGCCCGCAAACGCTAGTGTCGCGTGAAGTGGAATTGAGGTTGATAATTGTACGCTGAATATTTCCCTGTCTTTGCCGATCTCGTCCATCGTCTTGGGTTGGTTGCCCTGATCAGCATGGCCTATGGCTCCATTATCCGCGCTTTCAACCTGCCCTGGACGCGCGGCCTGATGGTTGGGCTACTGTTCGGCGGTGCCGCCATTATTTCCATGCTCGACCCCGTCATCGTCGACGAGGGCATCATTGTCGATGCGCGTTCCATCCTGCTGGCGCTCAGCGCACCGTTCGGCGGCGTTGTGGCGGTGCTGGTGTCGACAGCTCTTACGATCCTGTCCCGCGTCCTGATCGGAGGGGTTGGTGTGCAGGCCGGTGTCGTCGGCATTGTCATCATCGGCCTGATCAGCCTGATCTTCACGCTGGTCTACCGGCCCCAGACCTATTCCTGGAAACATTTCCTCATTCTCGGCCTCACGGTTCCGCTCTACACGCTGAGCATCTTCATCCTGCCGTTCGAGCAGGCGCTGCCGATTTTCCAGCGCATTGCCCTGCCGATACTGACCTTGAGCGTTGCCGGAATTTTTCTCATCTCCATGTTCCTGCATCGCGAACGCCTGCGTGTCGACCGGGTAAAAACGCTGGAGGTGGACGCCCATACGGATCCGTTGACCAACCTTGCCAACCGCCGCCTGTTTGACCGGGTCGCGCGGCGCACCTTCCGCAAGGCGGCATCGACCGGCGGCGACGTCTTTTCGCTTGTCATGATCGACATCGATTCATTCAAGAGCATCAACGATCGTTGGGGTCACTCCAATGGCGATCTGGTGCTGGTGGAAATTTCCACCATCATTCGTTCGCTGGTGCGCAAATCCGATCTGGTCGCCCGCTATGGCGGGGAGGAGATAGCGATCCTGATGCCGTCCGCAGCCGCCGGCGAAGCCATGGCGATGGCCGAAGCGATCCGGCGGCGCGTCAACGAGACCTTTTTCGATCTCGGGCGCACGCGGGCCCATGTCACCGTCAGCGCCGGTGTCGCCACCTTCACGGCGCAGCATCAGTCAATGACGGAACTGATCGAGGAGGCGGACGTGGCGCTCTACCGGGCCAAGCGCCTCGGTCGAAACCGCATCGAGCTGGCGGCCATTGCTGCCTAGGTCTGGACCCTACGCTGCCCTCAGTATGCTGTCGATGGCGCGGCAGCGTTGCAGCGCCCAATGCATGTCGTCGAGTGCCCCGTCGATGGCGCTCTCATGGACCTGCTGCAGCCCGATGCGCAGCTGATAACACGCGAGTACGGTTTTGTCCTGGACGAGATCCGGCCGGTGAACCTCGAAATAGCGGGCCTGCTGCTCCATGCAGTCCAGCCACGGCCGCCAGAACAGGATATTGGCGATATCGTAGAGCGGGTCACCGTACATGGCTTCCGACCAGTCGATAACACCTGTGATCCTACGGCGGCAAACCCTGCAGGGTGACACCTTCTACCATGTGCGAGATACAAAACCCGTTGCCGTCATCGAGAACGCCGTGAGCGACAACGGCCGGAATGGGCAGCGCGGGCGCGGAAAAATGCCGGCTCGCATAGGCGTCCTTGGCAAATCCCTCAGCGGACCGGTTGATGCGCAGGACAAAGCGCTCGTTGCCCAGATTGTAACGGAAGGCACGCGAATCCTCGCCTTCCGTGATTGGAACGAGCCGGACGGTCTCGCCCGTCAATTGCCGAAGCTTGCCTGCGGCGGCGGCCAGTGAAATGTCAGGTTTTTGCATGGCGGGGAAGGCGGTCAGGCGCCGCCGGCTTTTCCCCGTTCATGCACGATCCGCGCCATGGCCTGCGCTTCGGGGCCTTCCCTCTGCAGGCCCTCGGCAACGCCGGTCCTGTCGGCTTCAGCCCGGTTCTGGCTGACTTTCCATTTGCCTTCGATGCGCGTGATCGGGATTTCAACGCCGATAATGCCTTTCACCTGTCCGGCAATGAATGGCTCGGGCGCATCTTCCACCGCCCATGGCTGGGCGCGGCCGCCTTCCTGCGTGCGGGTGAGGCTGCCGATCTGCCGGCGCAGCCATTCCGGATCGTCCTGTATCTGCGGTGTACCCCAGGCCTGGACAACCACGTAGTTCCAGGTTGGTACAACCTTGCCGTGTTCGCGCTTGGCCGCATACCAGGAGGGCGTGATATAGGTGTTGGGGCCCTGGAAAATGACCAGCGCCTCGGCACCCGCCTGCAACGCCGCCACCTGCTCGTTGGCCCTGGCCAGATGCGCGCGAAGGGTTCCGTTCGGCCCTGCATCCGCATCGAGCTCGAAGGGAATGAGGTTCGCCATCAACCCGTGTTCGCCGCTCGTCACCAGCATGGCCAGCGGATGCTTGCGGATCAATGCGTGCATCACGTCAAGGCGATCTTCACGAAACGCGGGTGGTCTGTACATGGATTGCTCCGGTCGATCTGGAGTGGTCATGGCTTCATGCCATGCATGGAACTTGGACTGGAATAATAGTGGATCGGTACGGCGGCGCAAGGCGCATGCAAGACCGTGCCGGCCCGCACGGATGAATCTGGATTTTCCCGCTTGCTATTTCCCGACGCGTCGTAAGATGATGAAGCGAGAAACAAGGAATGTCCCGAGGGCTGATGATGGACGAAGAACCCGAACTGGTTGTGTCGCGTTTGTCGAAGGAGTTCACGCGCGATGGAATCACCGTCAGCGTTGAGATTTACCGCCTTGCCGAGCAGAACGAATGGACGCTCGAAGTGGTGACCGAAGACAAGGATTCGATTGTCTGGGACGATCCGTTCGAAACGGACCAGGCTGCATTTGACGAATTTCTGCGTGCGGTCGAGGAGGAGGGGCTGGCCGGCCTGATCGATCCCGACGGCGGCGATACGCTGCACTGACATGCGCGTGACATGTCCGCAGATCGGACATCGAATGGGAAAGCTGTTGAAAACACTGGTCGGAGTGAGAGGATTCGAACCTCCGACCCCGTCGTCCCGAACGACGTGCGCTACCAGGCTGCGCTACACTCCGTGACCAGCGATGCGGGGTATATACCGCCGAGTTTTTATGCCTGCAAGTCGTTTCATAAGCACTTCTTCAATTATACCCGTGCAAACATAAACCTTGTTCCGGAAATGGTTGAACCGGCCTTGTGATCGCTGCTGAAAGTCTTGTATCGGTAAAATACGGATGATGCGATGTATCGCAAAGTCTGCCGGAAGAGAGCGAATTGTATATCGGACGAGATATCGACTGAAACAATGGGGTTGCATGCAATGACATCGGGAATGAAGCGGATTATCAGCTTTGTGATGAGTGGCGGTGTTGGTTCGAGGCTCTGGCCTTTGTCGCGCGAAGACTTTCCCAAGCAGTTTCATAATCTTTCCGGTCAAGGTTCTATGCTGCTGCGCACCGTCAAGCGCATGGGCGCGCGCGGCGGCGAAATGCCTGTTCCGGTCTATCTGCTTGCCTCCGAACGGCATGCCGACCGCATCAGCCAGGATCTTTCCGGCGTCGATCTGGCGGGCGGGCGGGCGATTCTCGAACCCATGGGGCGCAACACCGCGGCCGCCGTCGTGCTGGCAACCGAGATCACGCTGCGCGAACATGGCGATGATCTGGTGCTGGTCGTGCCCTCCGACCATGAAATCACCACGGATCGCGATTTCTGGAACACGGTGGAAGCGGGCACCGATGCGGCCATGGCCGGCCGGATCGTCGTCTTCGGCATCCAGCCGGACCGGCCGGAGACGGGCTACGGCTATATCGAGGTCGGACCGCAGAACGAAAACACGCGCGACGTCATCCGTTTCGTGGAAAAGCCGAACGAGGAAACCGCGATCCAGTATCTCGAATCGAAGAACTTCCTCTGGAATTCCGGTATCTTTCTGTTCCGCGCCAGCACCATGCGCGATGCCTTCCGTGCCCATGCGCCGCAGATCTGGGATGGTGCCGTCACGGCGCTCGACGAGGCGACAAGCAATGTCTCCGGCACCTACCTGCCGCACGATCTCTATGCGGAGGTGCCATCCATTTCCGTCGACTATGCCATCATGGAACATGCGCAGGACATTGCGCTGGTCCCGGCGCGCTTCCGCTGGAACGATCTCGGATCGTGGCAATCCCTGCTCGAAGTCAGCTCGAGCGACGGCAGCGGCAATGTGATTGTCGGCGATGTCGTCGCCATCGATTGCGAGAACAGCTATCTGCGCAGCAATGGCCGCCTTTTGTCCGCCATTGGCCTGCGCGATCTTGCCGTCGTGTCGACCTCGGACGCAACATTCGTGGCCCCCGTTACCGAAAGCCAGAACGTCCGCAAGATCGTCGAACAGCTGGAAAAGACAGGGCGGCTTGAAACCAAGTTTACCCCGGCGCAGGACCGGCTGCCGCAGGTCGGCGCCTATGAAAAGCGTGTACGCCATTGGCTGTTCGAGGAAACGCTGCCGCTCTGGTCGACGGTCGGCGTCGACCGGCGCTATGGCGGTTTCCATGAAGCGCTGACCTTCGACGCCACCCCCATCATCAAGACCAAGCGGATGCGCACCACGGCGCGGCAGATCTATGCCTTCGCGGTGGCGCACGAAATGGGCTGGGATGGCCCGGCCCATGATCTGATCGACCACGGTATCCGCTTCATCACGGCCAATGGCCGGACGAAGCGCGGCGGCTGGGTGAAGACGTTCAACCCCGACGGTACGGTGCTTGACGGGGCAGAAGACGCCTATGACCAGTCCTTCGTGCTGCTGGCGCTGGCGCATGCCCATCGGGCGGGCCATCCGCAGGCGCTTGGTCTTGCCACGGAAACCTTTGCCTTCATCGATGAGTATCTCGCCGATTCCAAATTGCGCGGTTTTCTGGAAATGCCGGGGGATACCGGTTTGCGCCGGTCCAACCCGCATATGCACCTGCTGGAATCATTCCTTGCCTGGTACGATGTGACGGGCAACCGCGATTATCTGCAGCGTGCCGCGCGGATTGTCGATCTGTTCCGGCATCACCTCTTCGATGCGGAGACATGGACGCTCGGCGAATACTTTACCGATGACTGGGAGCGGGCACCGGGCGAAAAAGGCGAATGGACGGAACCGGGGCACCATTTCGAATGGGCCTATCTCCTGTCCAATTTTGCCAAGGCGTCGGGCCAGAAAGACATCATCCGCCACGCGCGCAAGCTCTATGCCTCGGCCATTGCCAACGGGCTGAACCGCACCACGGAACTCGCCTATGGCGCTGTATCCCGGCACGGCCTGCCGCTCGACACCAATTCACGCAGCTGGCCGCAGACCGAGGCAGTGAAGGCCGCTATTGCGCTGGACGGCAATGGCGGGCCGGACCTCAAGCCGGAAGTCGAGGCACGGGTGGGCCGTCTGTTCCGCTGGCATATCGAGCAGGCGCCGAAGGGCCTGTGGATCGACCTGATCGATGAAAAGGGCAGGGCACGGGCCGAAGACGTGCCGGCCTCGATCTTCTATCATCTTGTCTGCGCCCTGACGCAGTATGTGGATTACATCGGCAAGGCCTAGTCAGTTCTGACAGGCCAGGCGCACATCGCCGTTTCGGCAATCCCGGTCAATTCCTCGATGGTCGCGCCATCGCGCGCCTGCACCGACATGCCTTGAATGATGGTGCCATAAAAACGGGCAAGCTGGCGCGTATTGGTGGTCTCCGGCAGTTCGCCCGTGCCGATGCCCTTGCGGATATAGTTCTCAATCATATCCAGACTGCCGCTGCGCATGGCGGCCAGACTATCGGCGACCCCTTTCACTTCCGATGCACAGGAGAGGACCGCCGTCGAGATCATGCAACCGCCGGGGCCTGCGGTGAACGATTCCGCCGCCCCGTGCAACAGCCGGCTGATTCCCGCATGGACGGTCTTTTCCCCGGCAAGCGCTGCGGGGAAATAGGCGCCGAAACTGCTGCGGTAGAGGTCGAGGACTTCCGCATAGAGCGCTTCCTTCGAACCGAAGGCCGTGTAGAGGCTGGGCGGGGTAATGCCCATCGCCGCCGTCAGGTCGTTGATCGACGTGCCCTCGTAGCCATGCTCCCAGAAAAGTTGCAGTGCTTTCTCCCGCGCCGCCTCCCGGTCAAAGCTGCGCGGACGGCCGCGCTTGCGGGCGGGTTCTTCAACGGTGCTGACAGATGGCTCATTTATTTTCATAGTGACCACTAATAAATTTGTTGACGCGAAGCAGGCTTGTGCTAATCCTATTATATAGCGACCACTATTAAAAAGGAACAGGCCGATGAACATACCAGTTGCTACCGCCCTGACAACACTTGCCTTGACCGCTCCGGCACTGGCTGCACAGGCCAGTTTCAAGGACCGGCTCGACGCCGTGATTGATCGTGCCATCGCCGATCAGACCATCGTGGGTACCGTCATCCTGGTCGCCGAGGATGGCGAGATCGTCTATCGCCGCGTGGCGGGATTTGCCGATCGCGAGGCCAGGGTTCCGATCAGGGAGAATGCCATCTTCCGCTTTGCGTCGATGACCAAGCCGATTGTCGCGGTTACAGCCCTGCGGCTGGTGGAAGAAGGGAAGCTGAAGCTCGATGATCCCGTCACGCAATATCTGCCGGATTTCCAGCCAAAACTGGCCGACGGCCGCGAACCTGTCATCACCATCCGGCAGCTGATGGACCACACGTCAGGCCTGAGCTATGGCTTCCTTCAGCCCGCCAATGGCCCCTATCGCAAGGCCAACATATCCGACGGTCTTGACCAGCCGGGGCTCTCCATCGAGGAGAATCTGCGCCGCATCGCCACGGTTCCCCTGTCGTTTGAACCCGGAACCGCTTGGGAATATTCGGTTGGCATCGACGTGTTGGGTGCAGTGCTCGCCAAGGCCACTGGCAAGACACTACCCGAGCTGGTGAGCGAAAATGTCACCGGAAAGCTGGGTCTCAAGGATACGGCATTCAGCGTGAGTGACCGGGCAAGACTGGCGGTAGCCTATGGCGATGCCCAGCCGCCGGCGCGGATGGACGGACCGCATGTCGTGCCGTTTTTCGACGGCGTCGTCAGCTTTGCGCCGGACCGCATCTTCGATCCCGCTTCCTACGCGTCCGGCGGTGCGGGCATGGCCGGAACCGCCGATGATTACATCCGCTTCCTCGAAACCCTGCGCAAGGGCGGCTCGCCCCTGCTGAAGGCCGACAGCGTCAAGCTGCTGTCTGATAACCAGATTGGCGATATTGTCGTGACGGCCACGCCGCCGGGTTGGGGTTTCAGTCTCGGGTTTTCTGTTCTGAAAGATCCTGCGGCGGCGGGCTCGCCGCAATCGGCGGGAACCTGGCAATGGGGCGGGGTCTACGGCCAGTCATGGTTTGTCGACCCTAAGCAAAAGCTCTCCGTCGTCGTGATGACCAACACGGCCTATGCCGGCATGATCGGGGCATTTCCCGATGGTGTGCGCGACGCCATCTACGGCAAATGATGGACATGGCGGGACAGGCAAATGTCCCGCCATGATCAATTCTAGTAGGGGCTCTCGACCTTGCCCGTTTCCACATAGACCGACTTGATCTGGCTGTAGTGGTAAAGCGCAGCCAGACCGTTTTCACGGCCGACACCGGACTGCTTGAAGCCGCCGAACGGCATTTCAACCGGGGCGAGGTTGTAGGTGTTGATCCAGCATGTGCCGGCCTTGAGCTGGCTGATGACCCGGTGCGCACGGGACAGATCCTTGGTGAAGACACCCGCTGACAGGCCGAACTCCGTATCATTGGCGCGGGCGACAACCTCGTCCTCGTCGTTGAAATCGAGAACAGCCATGACGGGGCCGAAAATTTCCTCCTGCGCGATGGTCATGCCATCGGTCACATCGGTGAAAATCGTCGGCTCGACATAGCAGCCGCCTTCAAAGCCCTGCATGTTCGGCACGCCGCCGCCAAAGGCGAGCGTCGCCCCCTCGGCCTTGCCCTTTTCGATATAGGCAACCACCTTGTCGCGCTGCGCCGCGTTGATCAGCGGTCCCAGATGGATTTCGGGATCGAGCGGATCGCCGAGGCGGATTGCCTTGGTGCGCGTCACCAGCCGGTCGAGGAACCTGTCCTTGATGCCTTTCTGGACAAAGACGCGGGTGCCATTCGAGCAGACTTGGCCGGTGGAATAGAAATTGCCGAGCAGCGCGCCGCCAACGGCGTTCTCCACATCCGCATCGTCGAAAATGATCAGCGGCGACTTGCCGCCGAGTTCCATCGTGGCGTGTTTCATGTGCGAACCGGCCTGCGCCAGCACCTTCTTGCCGGTGGGCACCGAGCCTGTCAGCGAAACCTTGGCGACAAGAGGATGATCGACGAGCTGCGAACCGACATCGCCAAACCCCTGCACCACATTGAACAGGCCATCGGGCAGGCCGGCTTCCTTGTAGATCTCTGCCAGTGCAAGGGCGGACAACGGGGTGTTTTCCGAAGGCTTGAAGATCATGGCGTTGCCTGCGGCGAGCGCCGGGGCCGACTTCCAGCCCGCACCCTGGATCGGATAGTTCCATGCGCCGATGCCGACGCAGACGCCCAGCGCCTCGCGGCGCGTATAGGCATAGGAGCCGCCAAGCTCGATCATCTCGCCGTTGAACCCGGCGATAATACCGCCGTAGAATTCCAGCGCATCGGCCGCCGATGCCGGATCGGCAACCAGCGTTTCCTGAATGGCCTTACCGGTATCGAGCGTTTCCAACTCGGCGATCTCGGCATTGCGGGCACGCAGAAGGTCCGCCGCCCGGCGCAGGATGCGGCCGCGTTCCACCGGCTTGAGCGCCGCCCAGGCGGGCTGTGCGGCCGCCGCTGCCTGCACGGCCTGTTCGATCAGGGCCGGCGTTGCGCCAAACAGTTTTGCGATGATTTCGCCGGTCGCCGGATAGATCACATCGAGCGGCTTGCCGGCCTTGTCCTCGACGAAGCGGCCATTGATGAAATGCGATGCCTTCGGCTGCGCGCGCATGGTGTTCTCCTGGAGTTGTAATTTCAGCATAGGCTTTGTGCGTGGTTCGACAAGCTCACCGGTTGCGCAAAGTAAAATCCGATACCATCACCGGTCGCTCGCTTCCCAGCGCGGATTGATCCACGGCTCCTGATTGGACCTCGGCAGGGGATCGCGGCCAAGAATATGGTCGGACGCCTTTTCGCCGGTCATGATCGAGGGACCATTCAGATTGCCGTTGGTGACGCGCGGAAAAATCGAGGAATCAGCGACACGCAGGCCCTCGACACCGATCACCCGGCATTGCGGATCGACCACGGCCATGGGATCGTTTGCCGCGCCCATCTTGCAGGTGCCGCAGGGATGGAACGCGCTTTCCGCATGTTCGCGCAGGAAGTCGTCGATGGCCTCGTCGGATTGCACATGCGCGCCCGGAGAAATCTCGCGGCCGCGATAGGGATCAAGCGCCGCCTGGCCGAAAATCTCGCGGGTCAGGCGCACCGCATGGCGGAAGTCCGCCCAGTCATCCGGATGCGACATGTAGTTGAAGACGATCTTCGGCTTTTCCAGCGGGTCGGACGAGCGCAGGCTCACGCTGCCGCGCGACTTCGAGCGCATCGGACCCACATGCGCCTGGAATCCGTGACCCTTGGCTGCCGCCTTGCCGTCATAGCGGATGGCGGCGGGCAGGAAATGGTACTGGATATCAGGGTAGTCGACACCGGGTTTTGAGCGCACGAACGCGGCGGATTCGAAATGATTGGTGGCGCCGTCGCCGGTCTTGAAGAACAGCCATTGCGCACCGATCATCGCCTTGGAGAACAGGCCGAGCTTGGAATTGAGCGTGATCGGCTTCAGGCTCTCCTGCTGGATATAGACTTCCATGTGGTCCTGCAGGTTCTGGCCGACACCGGCGCGATCGGCCACCACGGCAATGCCATGCTCTTTCAGGTGCTGTGCCGGACCGATACCCGACAGCATCAGGAGTTTTGGCGAATTGATCGACGACGCCGCAACGATCACCTCACGCCGCGCGCGCACGATTTCCGTCTTGCCGCGCCGGGTGATTTCCACCCCCGTCGCCCTTTGATTCTCGATGACCACACGCCGCGCGAAGCCATTGACGAGACTCACATTCCGCCGCTTCAGCGCCGGGCGCAGATAGGCATTGGCCGTCGACCAGCGGCGGCCGTTGTGAATGGTCTGTTCCATGGCGCCGAAGCCTTCCTGCTTGGCGCCGTTATAGTCTTCAGTGACTTCGAAACCCGCCTGCTTGCCTGCATCGACGAAGGCATGGAACAGGGGATTGTCGCGCCGTCCGCGTTGCACATGCAGCGGGCCGTTGGTGCCGCGCCATCCGGCCTCGCCGCCATGGGAATGTTCCATGCGCTTGAAATAGGGCAGCACATCCGCGTAGGACCAGCCAGCCGCGCCACTCTCCGCCCAATGGTCGAAATCATGGGCGTGGCCGCGCACATAGACCATGCCGTTGATGGAGGAGGAGCCGCCGATCACCTTGCCGCGCGGGGTCACCAGCGTGCGTCCGCCCAGGTGCGGTTCCGGCTCGGACGAAAAGCCCCAGTCATAGGTGCTCATGTTCATCGGGAAGGAGAGGGCGGCGGGCATCTGGATGAATGGCCCCATATCCGTGCCGCCGAATTCGATGACGATGACCGAATGCCTGCCATCCTCCGACAGGCGGTAGGCCATGGCGGAACCGGCCGAACCCGAACCGATGATGACGAAATCTGCTTCCATAGCTGGCCCCATTATTCGCCGCGCGGAAAGCGCGCGTTTTCTTCCAGAACATTCAGATCCATGTGATTGCGCATGTAGCGCTCCGAGGCCTTCTGCAGCGGCTGGTAATCCCAGGGATAATAGGAGCCGTTGCGCAGCGCCTCGTAGACCACCCAGCGGCGGGCCTGGCTCTCGCGCACGGCGGCGTCATAGGCCGCCATGTCCCAGCGCGCCCTGGCGGCAGTCGTGAACTGGGCAAGCAGCGCGGCATGGGCGGGATCACCGGCAAGGTTGGTCAGCTCGTGCGGATCCGATTCAAGATCAAACAGTTGCGGCGGATCGATCTCGCAATGCACGAACTTGTATCGGCCGTCGCGTATGCAGACGAGCGGGGCATTGGAGCCCTCCGCCGCATATTCCATCAGCACCGGGCCCTGCCGCTTGCCGCCCGCGATGACGCCGGTCAGATCCTCGCCGTCTGTCCATGGTTTGACGGCGGCAATGTCGATACCGGCGAGTGCCGCAAGGGTCGGGTTAATATCGAGCGTCGAGGCCGGCTGGGTGACCAATTGCGGCGTGATGCCCTTGCCTGCAATCATCAGTGGCACGCGGGCCGACCCCTCGAAAAAGTTCATCTTGAACCACAGGCCGCGCTCGCCCAGCATGTCGCCATGGTCCGACGTGAACACGATGATCGTGTCGTCGAGCATTCGCGTTGCCCGCAGCACCTCCAGAATTTCGCCGATCTTGTCATCGACATAGGAAATATTGGCGAGATAGCCCTGGCGCGCCCGGCGGATGTTTTCCGGGGTAATATCGAATTGCGTGTAGTCACAGGCCCGCATCAGGCGCTGCGCATGCGGGTCCTGTGCTTCGAAGGGGATGGCGGCAACGGCAGGTTCAAGCGCCGGCGAATTCTCGTAGAGATCACAGTATTTGCGCCGTGCCACATAGGGGTCGTGCGGATGGGTGAAGGAGACCGTCAGGCACCACGGGCGGCGCGCCGGATCATCCGACGTGCGCGACAGCTGGTAGAGTTTTTGGGTGGCGTGAAACGCCACCTCGTCGTCATATTCCATCTGGTTGCTGGTTTCGGCCACGCCGGCGCCGGTGACGGAGCCGAGATTGTGATACCACCAGTCGATGCGCTCGCCCGGTTTGCGGTAGTCCGGGGTCCAGCCGAAATCGGCGGGATAGATATCCGTGGTCAGGCGTTCTTCAAGACCATGCAACTGGTCAGGGCCGACAAAGTGCATCTTGCCGGAAAGCCCGGTGTAGTAACCGGCGCGGCGCAGATGATGCGCATAGGTCGGAATATCCGAGGCGAATTCGGCGGCATTGTCATAGACGCGGGTGCGCGACGGCAGCTGCCCGGACATCAACGAGGCACGGGCCGGGGCACAGAGTGGCGAAGCGGTATAGGTGTTGGCAAAGCGAGCCGAACGCTGCGCCAGCGCACGCAGATGCGGGGCATGGATGAAATCGGCTGGACCGTCCGGAAACAGGGTTCCGTTCAGCTGATCGACCATCAGGATGAGAATATTTGGTCTTGTCATTGGCATGCTCCGGCGGCGGCTAATTTCGTCGTCACATAATCTTCCACGAGCGCGATTGCCGAAGCTGCCTCAGGCGCGCCATTGCGCAGCGCATGGCGGATATAGAGCCCGTCGATCATCGCGCCGGTGCCCTCGGCGATCTGCAGAGCGGTCGCCCGATCGGTCATGCTGCTGAGGGCAAAGGCGAGGTTGGAATGCATGCGCCGGGCATAGACACGCAGGAGGCGGCGGGTTTCTGTCGATTGCTGCGCATGCACGTAAAAGGTCAGCCATGCCGCCACGGTCTGCGGAGCGAATTGCGAGGCGGAGAAGTTGACGGCGATGATGGCGGCAACGCGCTGTGCTGGCGTCTGCGCTGGCGCCAGCGCCGCCAGGAGATCCTGCCCGAGTTCTTTCAGGAGATGGCGCATGGTGGCCAGGATCAGCTGTTCCTTGCCGCCGAAATAATGATGCGCCAGCGCCGGCGAAACGCCCGCTTCATGGGCGATCTCCGCGACAGTCACGTCAAGCGAGCCGCGCTGGCCGATGGTGCGGATGGCCGCATCGATCAACTCCCGCTTGCGCAGTGGTTCCATTCCGACTTTGGGCATGCTGAAAAACCTCGTTCGGAGGAATTATTATTCTTGATTGACTGATCAATCAATAAAAATAGCGACGTTTTGGAGCGGTATTTGATGGGAGTGCTGCAAAGCCATTATGCGTGGTTCGTGGTTCGTGGTTCGTGGCTCGACAAGCTCACCATGAGGGAGAGTGGTGCTGTAACGCTAACTGGAGAGATTGCAGAATGTAACTCCCTGCAATCCTCACTCTTCCTCATGGTGAGCTTCCTGAGCTTGTCGAAGGGCGAACCACGCACGATGGTCTTGCAACCACCAGCAAGCAATAAACGACTCACCACGATACACCCAACCGCACGATAATTGCCAAACCACAGGCTCCGGTATTGCACTGCAACAAAGCCCTTTACCTTGAAACGATGCGGGTTCATGGTTACCTACAAGAATGACATTTTGGAGGAATGACATGACAGCCTGTATCGTTGGATGGTCGCATCTGCCTTTCGGAAAACTGGAAGGCGAGAGCGTGGAAAGCCTGATCGTCAAGGCGGCCGTCGCTGCGCTCGATCATGCAGGCATCGGCCCGCAGGATGTCGACGAGATTGTCCTCGGCCACTTCAATGCCGGGTTCTCGCCGCAGGATTTCACCGCCAGCCTCGTCCTGCAGGCCAGCGATGCCTTCCGCTTCAAGCCCGCCACCCGGGTGGAAAATGCCTGCGCCACCGGTTCGGCGGCCGTGCACCAGGGCATCAAGACCATTCGCGCCGGCGCTGCCCGTATTGTACTGGTGGTGGGTGTCGAGAAGATGACATCGACGCCGGGACCCGAAATCGGCAAGAACCTTCTCAAAGCCTCCTACCTGCCGGAAGAGGGCGATATCCCCGCCGGTTTTGCCGGGGTGTTCGGCCAGATCGCGGCGGCCTATTTCCAGAAATATGGCGACCAGTCCGATGCGCTGGCGACAATCGCCGCGAAGAACCACAAGAACGGTGTGGGCAATCCCTATGCGCAGATGCGCAAGGATCTGGGCTATGAATTCTGCCGGCATGAAAGCGAGAAGAACCCCTTCGTTGCCGGTCCGTTGAAGCGGACCGACTGCTCGCTGGTGTCGGACGGCGCAGCGGCACTGGTTCTCACCGACACGCAGACCGCGCTGAAGATGAAGCGCGCCGTGGCCTTCCGTGGCGCTGCCCATGTGCAGGATTTCCTGCCGATCTCCAAGCGCGACATCCTGCTGTTCGAAGGCTGCGCCGAAGGTTGGAAGCGCGCCCTCGATCTGGCCGGTGTCACCATCGACGATCTGTCTTTTGTCGAAACCCATGATTGCTTCACCATCGCCGAACTCATCGAATATGAGGCGATGGGCCTGGCCAAGCCGGGCGAGGGTGCCAAGGTTGCCCTGGAAGGCCAGACGGCCATGGGCGGGCGCCTGCCGGTCAATCCATCCGGCGGTCTCAAGGCCAAGGGTCATCCGATCGGCGCCAGCGGCGTCTCCATGCATGTGCTCTCGTCCATGCAGCTGACGGGCGAAGCCGGCGGCATTCAGGTGCCGGATGCCAAGCTTGCCGGCATTTTCAACATGGGCGGCGCTGCCGTCGCCAACTATGTGTCGATCCTCGAACGCATCAAATAAACCGTCCAATAGCGTTCTTGTCGAATCCGGGGCTTCAAGTCCCGGATTCGCCGTGTCAAAAGCATCCGGCAAATCCATGAATTGAATCATCTTTTCCGGCAGAGGAAAAAGACATGTCGAACGGATGGAAGGAATCGGCATCCGCCTGGATTGCCGAACAGGCGGAAGATGGTGACTACGGCCGCGTTTATGTTCTCGACAAGCCGATGCTGGAACGCGTCAGCGGACGCGGCTTTAAAAATGCGCTCGATGTCGGCTGCGGCGAAGGCCGCTTCTGCCGCATCCTCAAGGGCCTTGGAATCAAGCCGGTCGGTATTGACCCGACCGAGGAATTGCTGGCGCAGGCGCAGGCCCGGGACCCCGAAGGAGACTATCGTTTCGGGTATGCGGAGGCGCTGGAATTTCCGGATGCCTCCTTCGATCTGGTCGTAAGCTACCTCTCGCTTATCGATATTCCCTATCTGCGCAAGGCGATCGCTGAAATGGTCAGGGTGCTGGCGCCGGGTGGGACCCTGCTGATTGCCAATCTCAACAGTTTCAATACGGCGGGACAACCGGGGGGCTGGCAGCCCGATATCAACGGCGATCCGCGTTTCTACGTGGATCATTATCTCGAGGAGCGTGTGGACTGGGTGGAGTGGCGCGGCATCCGCATCCAGAACTGGCATCGGCCGCTGAGCACCTACATGTCGCTTCTCCTTGGCCATGGTCTCACCCTGCGCCATTTTGCCGAACCGGCACCTTACGGCGGCGATCCCGACAAGGCCGATCGCTATCGCCGCGTGCCCTATTTCCTTGTCATGGAGTGGCAGAAGGGCGGCTGAGCGCAATTGTGCCGTTTTCGCCATTGGAAAGGCAAACGGGGCATCCTATAAGACCATCAATTCCGGCGGACGCCGGTCGATTTCCCGAGCAAAGTAGGGCGTTATGAGCAATCCGGTTCTGGTTGAAGTTTTTCGCGGCGAAACAGTGGAGAGCCGCCATCGCGGCGCGGTTGTTGTCACAGACGGCGACGGCAGGATTGTCTATTCGGCTGGCGATATCGAACGGCCGACCTTTCCCCGTTCGGCGATCAAGGCGATACAGGCTCTTCCGCTGGTGGAAAGCGGCGCTGCCGATGCCTATGGCTTCGGCAATGAGGAACTGGCCATGGCCTGCGCGTCGCATTCGGGCGAACCGTTGCATGTGAGCAAGGCCGCCGACATGCTCGGCCGTGCGGGTCTCGACCTCTCGGCGCTGGAATGCGGCGCCCATTGGTCATCCGATCAGTCCGTGCTGATCGCCCAGGCCCGCAGCATGCAGGAGCCAACGGCGCTGCACAACAATTGCTCCGGCAAGCATTCCGGATTTCTCTGCACCTGCGTGCATCTCGGCATCGAGACCGCAGGCTATTCGACCCTGGGATCGCCGACGCAGACCATGGTATGCGAAGCCATGGAGAGCGTAACCGGCGCGGTTCATTCGCTGGATCATTGCGGCACGGACGGTTGCTCCATCCCGACCTATGCCATCCCATTGAAAAGTCTGGCACACGGCTTTGCCCGCATGGCGACCGGCACCGGCCTGCCGCCGGTACGGGCCAAGGCAGCAAAGCGTCTGCTCGATGCCACCATGGCGGCCCCATATTATGTTGCAGGCACCAACCGCGCCTGCACGCGGCTGATGGAAATGGCGCCGGGGCGCATCTTCGTCAAGACCGGTGCGGAAGGCGTTTTTGTGGCGGCTTTGCCGGAGTTCGGTCTCGGCATCGCGCTCAAATGCGATGATGGCGCGACCCGCGCCTCCGAAGCGATGATCGGAGCGGTTCTCGCGCGGATTTTCCGTGGCGATGCGGAGCTGGAATCGAAGCTCGACCGGTTTGCCGACCGCGAAATGCGCAACTGGAACGGCATCACCTACGGTGTTGTCAGCCCGGCCGATATCCTGACCGAAGCCGACATCAACTGAGAATATTGCGCGCGACGATCAGCTTGTCATAACCGCTGGCATTTTGCCGGGCGAGATCCTTGGTCACCGCATCCATCCAGCGATGGCCGAAAATGCCGCCCCGGGCCGCCTTCTCGATGATATTGTCGGTGATGACAGCGGAGCCGACACCGTCGACGACGCTGACATAAATGCCGGTGCCCGCCTGCCGGATCACGTTGCCCGTGGCGGTGAGGTTGCGCATATAGGGACCCCAGCCCAGCTTGATGCCGTAGAGGGCCGCAGTCTCGATGACGTTGCCCGTCACGGCAATATCCGCTTCGACGCTGATGCCGATGCCGAATCCCGGCGCATCGGCGGGATAGGGCCCGATGGCGGTGAGGTTGCGCACCACATTGCCGCTGCAGGTGCCCATGCGGCCGCCGCCATCGAAATTGACCATGGAAATGCCACTGGCCGCGCCATCGACGATGTTGTTGGCGATCACCGCGCCTTCGAAGGCGAATTCGGAATAAAGCGCCATCTCGCCGCTGCCGGTGCAATTGTTGCCGATGATCTGCACATTGTTTCCGGCATTGGCGCGAACGGCGGAGAAGGCGCACCCCACCAGCACATTGTTGGAAACAAGCACGTTGCCGGCACGGAACACATTGATGCCATTGCCGTTCTGGCCGGTGCCGCCGCCATCGGCGCGGATATTCTCGACGCGGTTGCCGCTGACGATGGTCCCGTCCGGTCCCTGTGCATCGCGAAAGATCAGGATGCCGCCATTGCCGCAATCGCCGACTTGGTTGGCGGTGATGTCGAGCCCGGTGGATTGCGACGCAAAAATACCCGCGTCCCGGGCACCGCTGATACGGTTGTTGCGGATACTGCCGCCGCATTGAGAAAGCGCGATGGCGTTTTTGCCCGATGCCGCGAAATCGCAATCCTCGATGACGATCCGGGTGACATTGGCAGCATCGACCAGCGCCTTGGCACCGCCGGCAAGCGGCTGGTTCGCGCCATCGATGACAAGCCCGCTGAGGCGGATCTGCGCGCCGCTGCTGGCCCTCAGAAAGAAACCGCCGCCGCCATAAACGAGGCGGGTTGCGCCGGGAATGCCGGCGAGATTGGTCCGTGCAGGCAAATCCACGCCGGAAACAATATAGGTTCCGGGTTGCAGGAAAATCTGGTCGCCGGTCGCACTCGCCTTCTGCAGGAGGGCATTGAGCGCCTTGCCCTGATCGTCAGGCGATCCCGGATTAAGCCCTGCGGATGCCGCCGCAAAAGTCCGGGCGGGCAGGAGTGCCCCGGCACCAAGCCCGGCCATTCCACCGAGAACAAGACGTCTGTCGATCACGGGCTTTACCTCAGGTTCAGCGTTTGGACAGGCCGAGGGATTGTGTGTCTTTTGGCCAATCGATTGATGGCACTTGCAGCTTGGTCAGGCAAGGCATACCTTCACCGGATGAGCAGAGCTTTCACCAAGGAAGACGACAGCAATTCATCGATTGATCTGGGCGAGCGCCCCGTCAGTCCGCACCGGAATCTGGTGACCGAAAACGGTCTTGCCATGATCGATGGTGAAATCGCTGCCTCGCGTGAGGATCTCTCCAAAGGCAACGCCGAGGCTGACCGCGATCTGATTGCGCGGGCGTCGCGCGACCTGCGCTACTGGACGGCGCGGCGGGAGACGGCGGAGGTTTCACATCCCGATCCAACAAGCACCATTGTGCGCTTCGGCATGACGGTGACCATCGCCGACGAGCATGATACCCGCCACAGCTGGGCCATCGTCGGCGAAGATGAGGCCGATGCCAGCCACGGCAAGATTTCGCACGTCTCGCCCATGGCGCAACTGATGTTCGGCAAATCGCTCGGCGATATTTTCGAGCTCAACGGCCGCGAATGGGAAATCATTGCGATCGGACTGCCGCAGGTTGAATCAGAATAACCAGAGAAAGCCTTAAACCATTCGCTTACAAGGGTTTTTTGGCTGGTTGCCCCAATTGGGCTGGAAAAGGCAGGCTCAGCGTTGCGGATGCATCATAAGCCATTTCTATCTGCCCCAGAAGCAATAGCAGACGGTATTAGGGTCAATCCCTTGTCCGTTTCTAAAACCTCAAGTTCGTCACCAATTTTAAGATTGTAACGATCAAGAATTTCATCTGGAATGATGAAACCAACTTCGTCTCCGATCTCGATCAAGGTGACCACATACATGATCTGCGCCCCAGTGTTGCGAATAAATTACAACACCTGCAGTCAAGTGAATCAAGATCGCTGATCTCATCACTTCGTCTTACAGCCAGCCCTTCTTGCGGAAGATCAGCAGCGGGATGACGGCCGAGGCAATCATCATGCCGATGGCCATGGGATAGCCCCACATCGTCTTGAGTTCCGGCATGAATTCGAAATTCATGCCGTAGATCGAGGCCACCAGCGTCGGCGGCATGAAAGCGACGGCCGCCACCGAGAAGATCTTGATGATGGCGTTCTGTTCGATGGAGATGAGGCCAACCACCGTATCGAGCAGGAAGGTGATCTTGTTGGAGAGGAAGTCGACATAGGTGCTCAACGATTGGGTGTCGCGCTCCAGCGACTTGATCCACGCCTTCGTCTCTTTCTTGTAGCTGTTCTGCTCGGTAATGGCGGCGAGGTAGACCAGCAGGCGGCTCACCCCGGCAATGCTTTCCCGCACCTTTGACAGAAACGCACCCTGGCCGCCGATCCGCGTGAGGCTGTCGCGGAAATTCTTCGTCGTCATCGGCTTGTCATTGTCGGAACGGCGGAAGATCGTGTGGGAATTCTGGTCGATGTCCGAGGCGACGCCTTCGAGAATATCGGCAATGCGATCCGTCACGGCTTCGATGATCCCAAGCAGAATGGTCACGCCGCTGCATTTGTCGTTGATCAGCCCGTTGCCGGGCTTCGACGCCCGGCTGACATAGAGGCTGAAGGCCCGCGGCTCGGCATAGCGCACCGTAACCAGGAACGAACCCGTCAGGATGAACGAGATCGGGCTGATGGCGTGATGCTTGTCCTGGGTGAAATAGAGGATCGGCGCCGTCAGATACTGTCCGCCATTTTCCGTGTAGAAGCGGCTGGACTCCTCGATCTCCACCATATCCTCGCGGGTAGGGATGGCGGTCTTGGTCCAGGTCTCGGTCTGCACATCCTCGTCATGGGTGGGATTGAGCAGGTCGATCCAGACCGTATTGTCAGGCAGGGCATCGCCGACCTTGGCCGGGCGTGCGGCCAGATGATCTGCTTCAAGCGTATAAACAACGATCATGTCACAATGAACCCAGCAAGGTATCAATCAGCTTTTCCGCCGCTTCACCGATCACGGTCCCCGGCGGGAAGATAGCGGTCGCGCCGGCCTTGAGCACGGCATCGAAATCCTGGGGCGGGATGACGCCGCCGACAATGATCAGGATATCGTCGTGCTCGCGCCGCTTCAGCGCCTCTTTCAGTTCGGGAACGAGGGTGAGATGCCCGGCTGCCAGGGAGGACACGCCGACAATGTCGACATTGCTCTCAATGGCAAGCTCCGCCACTTCATCCGGTGTCTGGAACATGGCGCCGACGATCACGTCGAAGCCGAGATCGCCGAATGCCGTTGCAATCACCTTCTGGCCGCGGTCGTGGCCGTCCTGGCCCATCTTGGCGACGAGGACGCGCGGCTTTTCGCCGGTGCGCTTTTCATAGGCGGCGGCCTTGGCCTGCACCCGGTCGATCACCGCGCTCTTGCCGACTTCCTTGCGGTAGACGCCGGAAATGGTGCGGATATCGGCGACATGGCGGCCATAGGCTTTTTCCAGTGCCAGCGATATTTCGCCGACCGTTGCCCGGGCCCGTGCGGCCTTGATGGCGAAATCAAGCAGATTGCCGGTGCCGGATTTGGCGGCGCTGGTCAGGGCGGTCAAGGCGCCGTCCACGGCGGTCACATCGCGCGTGCCCTTGAGCTGCTGCAGCTTCGACAGCTGGCGGGCCCGCACCTCGGCATTGTCGATCTTCAGCACATCGATTTTGACGTCATCGACCGGCCGGTAGGAATTGACCCCGATGACCGGCTGCTGGCCGCTGTCGATGCGTGCCTGGGTTCGTGCCGCTGCCGCCTCGATGCGCAGTTTGGGAATGCCCTGTTCGATGGCTTTCGCCATGCCGCCGAGCGTCTCGATTTCCTCGATATGGGCGAGCGCCCGCGTCGCCAGATCGTGGGTCAGGCGCTCCACATAGGCCGAGCCGCCCCAGGGATCGATGATCCGGGTGGTGCCGGATTCCTTTTGCAGGATCAGCTGGGTGTTGCGGGCGATGCGGGCCGAATGGTCGGTCGGCAGCGCCAGCGCCTCGTCAAAGGAGTTGGTGTGCAGCGACTGGGTGTGCCCCTGGGTCGATGCCATCGCCTCGATCATGGTGCGCATGATGTTGTTGTAGGGGTCCTGCGCGGTCAGCGACCAGCCGGAGGTCTGCGAATGGGTGCGCAGGGAGAGCGAGCGTTCGTCCTTCGGGTTGAAGTTCTTCTTCAGCAGCACCGCCCAGAGCAGGCGCGCGGCGCGCATCTTGGCGACTTCCATGAAGAAATTCATGCCGATGGCCCAGAAGAACGACAGACGCGGCGCGAAGGTGTCGATGTCGAGCCCGGCGGCGACACCGGCCCGGACATATTCGATGCCGTCGGCAATGGTGTAGGCAAGCTCGAGATCGGCGGTCGCTCCCGCTTCCTGCATGTGATAGCCGGAAATCGAGATCGAGTTGAATTTCGGCATATTCTGCGAGGTATAGGAGAAAATGTCCGAAATGATCCGCATCGAAGGCTGCGGCGGGTAGATGTAGGTGTTGCGCACCATGAACTCTTTCAGAATGTCGTTCTGAATGGTTCCGGCGAGCAGTTTCTGGTCGACGCCCTGTTCTTCGGCGGCAACGATATAAAGCGCCAGAATCGGCAGGACCGCGCCGTTCATGGTCATTGACACGGTCATTTCGCCAAGCGGAATGCCGTCGAACAATTGCTGCATGTCGAGAATGGAATCGATGGCCACGCCCGCCATGCCGACGTCACCGGCCACGCGCGGATGATCGCTGTCATAGCCGCGGTGCGTGGCAAGATCGAAGGCGACGGAAAGGCCCTTTTGGCCAGCCGCCAGATTGCGCCGGTAAAACGCGTTGGATTCTTCGGCGGTCGAAAATCCCGCATACTGCCGGATCGTCCAGGGCTGCTGGACATACATTGTGGGGTAGGGCCCGCGGATGAACGGCGCCGATCCCGGAAACGTGTCGAGGTGGGACAGGCCCTTCAGCGCCGCATCGCCATAGGCACGCTTGACGCGGATACCTTCCGGGGTTTTCCACACCGCTGCTTCGGGCTTGCGGGCAGACGCTTTGGGCTCTTGCCAGTCGATCTGGGTAAAATCGGGAACTCTCATTCTGCGGAAGCCTGCAATGTTTCATCGATGCGCGGGAAGGTCAGCGGCTCGCAGTGAACCACGCCATCCGTCGGCAGCGGCATATGGGGGGCATCAAGCACGGTCACTGGCCGCTCCTCCTTCACAGGGAAAAGTGTCGTTCCGATGATCGCACGCGTGCCGGACCGGTATTCTTCGTTGCGCGCCGCTCGCGCCGCGATGATGCGCTGCTGGAAGCGGTCTTCGACCAGGCTTTGCAGGATGCCGCCTTCCTTTTCCAGCATCTGGAATTCCTTCCATGCGGCCTCGCACAGGGCGTCGGTCAGGGCTTCGATCGCACCCGAACCGGCTCCCGGATCGGCGACGAAGGCAAGGTTGCTCTCGTCGGCCAGTACCAGCTGGGTGTTGCGGGCAAGCCGTCGGGCAAACGGGTCGGGCAGGCCGTGGGTGATGGTGTGCGGCAGGACGGCGAGGCTGTCGGCACCGCCCACTGCCGCCGCAAAAGCCGCAATCGTGGTGCGCAGCGTATTGGTCTCGCAGTCCTTTTTCGTCATCATCCGCATGGAGGTTTCCGCATGGATGGTTGCGGCAGACGGCGGAATGCCGCAGGCCTCCTGCAGGCGAGCCCAGAGGCGGCGCAGCGCCCGCAGCTTGGCGATGGACAGGAACTGATCCTGATCGACGGCGATGGAAAAACCGATATGCGGGGCGGCGTAGACAATCGGCTGGCGCGCTTCCTCGAACAGGCGGAAATGGCCCGATGCGATGGACAGCATGGCGCCCAGCTCCTGCGCCTCCGTTGCACCGGCATTGTGGTAGACGCGGCCATCGGCTTCCAGCACGATCCCCGGCAGGTCGGTGGAAAAGAACCCGGCCAGCGACTGCGGCAGGGATGCCTTGAGCGCTGCCAGCGTCATGCGCAGGCGGCCGGTTCCGGCCAGCGTTGCCGCGGGGTCGATCCCCAGGGAGAAGCTCAGTGTCTTCGGGTTGATGTTGCGCGGGCGCATGTAATCGACGAACCAGTCGGCACAGGCGCGGCTTTTCGGGTGCACGTCCATGCGCAGGTGGATCATCTCCAGATGCACGCCGCGCAGCACCTGATCGACCGCCTCGCGCGTTGACGGCAAACCGTAGCCAAACGCATTGGGCGCCCCTTCGAACACCAGCGAAATGCCGGTCGCGCCGTTTTCCAGATCTTCCAGAAGCTGCCTGTTGGCGCGAACCGGGTCCGGATCGTCGATGCGCTGGACGATATGCCATGGCTGCGCCGGATTGCGGCGCGGGGTCAGTTTGGCATTCTTGCGGCGTTCATACAGCGGCTCGATGGGAATATTGTCGTCGGTCCGCGAGACGAGGGCCTCATGGAAATCCGCACCCTTCAGGGCCTTTTGCGCCAGTTTGACCCAGCCCTCGCGGTTTGCCGCGGCAAACGCCGTGTCCTTTAGGATAGACGCGTCCATGCTCACTCCCGGTCGAATCAAACCGGCTTTCCGCCGAATGAGATCATTTCGGCCGGAAACCGGCGTTACTGTTGGTTTTCGGTACGCAAAAACGCAATTTGCGTCAGGCCCGATATTTCCTGCCAACTTTAGGGGGTGTTATGCTGCTTCGCAATAAAACAAAACATATGGCCCTGAGATATTGGGCCCGGAAAACCCGCTTCAGCTGGTCAAGATGGTCCAGCTGTCGGCACCATCGAGGTGACGGACCGGTAAATCCCTGCTTTCCGCAGGATCGACGAGGCCGGCAGCAGCCTCGATCCGGTTATTGATGTGACCGGCCGGGACCGCCGTCATTGCTGGTCCGGTAGCGGGGAATGAAGACCCGGTGGCCGTCTGACCGTGCCATTCCGGAACGCCCATTCCAACCCGGACGATTCCCGCGGTAGTCCCAGTGGCGCCTGCCATAATCGCGGCGGTAATAGTTCCGCCCGTAATAGCTGCGTCCATAGCGCGGACCGCCAAAATAGACCGAATCATAGTAGCCGCCGTAGCCGCCATAATAACCGCCATAGCCGCTATATCCCTGGTAATAGGTGCCTTCGACGCACCCGGACAGCGCCAGGCCTGAAAAGCCGATCACGGCTGCGACGATAAGAGACTTGATAGACATCGGATGTACTCCCGAACATCGTACTTGTTTACTCAAACAAGTTCAGCCGTGAATGGTTCCTTAAATTCTTCTTCTGTTCCAGTAGATTTTATACGGCCAAGCCGGATGAACAGTCACAATTCAGCTGTTCCGGTAATCTATTGTGTTGTCTACAGAAAGTCGGCGTAAGGCCACCGCGTGAAAATCAACGCGCCGCGCGCAGGAAAACATATTCGATCCCGTCAATCTCATCCATTTCCTCGCCGACCTTGGCAAAGCCCAGGCGCTGTACGATGCGAAGGGAGGGCGGGTTGTCCGGCGATACGGAGGCGGCAAAATGCTGGACGCCATGGACATCGCGCGCCCACTCCATGACGGCTTTGGCCGCTTCGGAAGCGTAGCCGTGGCCCCTGTCACTTCGGAAGACGAGATAGCCGAACTCGACGGCATTGCGCGCATGGGACTGCAGATAATCGGGATCGGGCCGGGTGTGAAACCGGATGTGCCCGATCATGCGCCGCTCCGCGGTCAATATGATCGCCCGCACGGACCACGGCAGATAATCCGGGTCTTCGTCCAGACGCATCTGGCCAGCTTCAAGAGCGCCGGGGTCCTCAAGCAATTCGTGCGGTATGGATGTTCCGGTCATGCGGCTGGCGTGGGCGAGATCGCCAGCCAGGCAGGCGGTGACCGCATCGGCGGGCATGAGCCGAAGGGTGAGGCGGGCGGTGGCGATGTCGTCGATGGCGGGTGCGGTGCGGTCTGTGATCATGCGCAGCAACCTATCCGCCCGATTGAAGCTCATCAAGCGGGCCGCGGCCGGTCAGGATCGGATGGCCGATCCCTTGTCGAGTACGGCGCACAGCTGCACGAACTCGGTCGCCTCGATGGGCGTATCGCCGTTGATGTAAATTCTCGACACGTCCCGAAGCTGGGGAATGGCCATGCACGCCTGATCGACACTTGGATATTTGTGCTCTGTCGAAGCCAGATTGTTGTCGAGGGTGAGTACGATTGTTTCTGCGTCGCGATTGACATCAGATGGATCGATCACGGTCTGCTCCTGGTGCTCATTGACTTGCGAGCACCGATTTTACGGCAAACGGCAGCAATGCCAAGCGGCGAAAAACCGGCGCTGTGGATAACCTGTTAATCGCGCGCGCGGTCAGGGGATACCGGTACCCTATGGCAGGCAGGCTGGCTATCGCCCTATTTCTTCCCCGGAAGGGGGGCAAGATCCGGAAAATTCAGGGCTAGGCGATGAGCGCTTCCGGCTTCTTGATCTCGATCTCGACAAAGGCAATCGCATGCGGGGAACCGTTCATGACATCGTGCTTGATGCCGGACGGGCGCTGATAGGACTGGCCGGTGGCCAGCGGCACGTCGGTGATATCGGTTCCGTTGTGAATGCGCAGGGTTCCATCCACCAGCATGACGACGAAATAAGGCCATCCATGCTCATGCCAGCCCGTGACGGCGCCGGGCTGAAAATCCCAGCGGGTTATGCGCACGGCATCATCGTCTTGCTGAACGGTCGGTATTGCGGGCAGATCGCACTGAAAGGCCAATTGTCATATTCCCGATTGATGGTGCAGTTTTCGTTGCCGATCCAATCCTGCCCGCGGCGGGAATGCAAGTGGCTTGACCTGTTGTCACAGTCCGAGGCTGCAGGTTTCCGCCGTGCGGTCCTGCTGCCGTTGCTCGCGCAGTGCCGCTGCCGCATTCAGTCCGGCGAACAGGCACAGGGCGGCGCACATCAGCGCGACGGCCAGACTGAACGGCTTTCGCAGCGTTCTGGCATGCAGCGCGAGGCCGGTGCCATACACCAGCAGGGCCGGCACGGCATAGAAGAGCACCTGAAGCGGACCGTCGCAATCCACGCCGTCGATGCCCTGCGCCTTGTATTCGTTGACGGGTAGTCCGCCCGCCAGAAGCGCCAGCGGCAATGCTGCAGCCAGTATGAAATATCCCAGCCATTTCAGACGGATGCTTGCCATGAACACGATGATCTCAGGGAGCGCGAAGGGGATCCTGCAGGGAATGGGGCGGTATCTGGCCGGGCCCGGCTTGTTTCTTTGAGAACAGCGCAAGGGCTCCCAGAAGGGCAAACATAAGAACAAGCACGCCGATCACAAGGCATTTGTGTCTCATCAGGCATCTCCATTGTGACGTCGATGTGACTGTGGAACAGTTTTTTGGCAGCAATCGGGTCGCAGGTCAAATTCGGTCCGCCGGCGCGTGCCGAATGGGCGATGCAGACAAGAAAAAACCCGGCAGGACGGCCTTGCCGGGTTTTGGGTCAGATGGAAATCAGCGGCAGACGCGGACCTTTCTGACGATGATTCGGCCATGCACACGGTGCCGTTCCGTCCGGACGAAGCAGTGGCGATTCCACCGGCGATAGTGACGCCGGTAGCCCGGCCGGTAATCGACGTTCTGGACAACGCTGCCCGTCGTGCCGGAAGGGCTGGTGGTCTGGACCAGCGGTACGGAGAGCGGGGCCGCTTCGGACGGCGCGTTGAACGCCATCAGGGATGTAACGGCAATCGCTGTGGCAAGTATCAGGCTTTTCATGTTGAACCTCTGAGCTGTTGACACGACAACAATACATTGGCTTTGCGCCCGGTTCCCACATGACAAAAATTTTAGGTTCGGCGGCGCCGGGAACACACTGTTGCAATCCTAGGGCGAATCGCCGGCTTGCCACCCGGGCAGAGTGCGCTGTTCGTCCTCGGTCAGATCCTTCGCAAAGGTGCCAATGGTCCTGTTTCCCTTGGCAAATGCCAGGACCGACAGGAGATTTGTCACCAGGGCCGGGTCTTCGGCTTTCGGATAGATGTGCAATGCAAGGGTGGCCATATCGACCCACGCCCGTTCATAGGCATCCATCAGCCATTCCGGGATCGGGGGATTGCGGTCATTGTTCAGGCGGGCGGCTTCGATGGTGGCGACAAGGGCAAAGGCGTTCCAATCCCTGAGCTTGAGCTGCCAGGCGATCCGCACGATTTCCGGGACGGCGGCATAGGCAGCCGTGTCCACATCCCCGTGATGGTGCAGGTTTTCCCACAATTCGTCCCAGGCGAGGGTGAAATCCCCCTGTTCGAGTGCCTGAAGCGCATCGGACGGGTTGTAGAGATCACGATAGCCGCTGCGAAGTGTGTACCAGCGCTCATCGGTCCAGGCCAACAAACTCATGAGTGTCCCCTGCATGTTTTCACCGGGTCAATCAATCGCGTTGTTCCGGCGAAAGCAAGAACGTCTGCTAATCCTGATAAATATAGGAGGCGCACATATCGCTGTTGCTGGCCGGCGCCTTGTCGCCGGTGAACACGGCAACCTCCGTCAGTCCTTCGCCGGCGCCCCAGGTGGCGACATAGGAAACATCGCCGGAGCCGCACAGCCTGTTGCCGTTTTCGAGTTCGGGATCCGCAGGGGTTTCGACCTTGTAGACCGATGCGTTGACACTCTTTCCGTCGACAATGAAGTGGTCGCCGAGCAACGACGAAAAAGCCAGCGCCTCGCCATTGGCAAAGGTAATGCTGAAATCGTCCATTTCTATATCGCCGGTGATGCTTTGGGCCGTGTTGCTGTAGGCTGTATACGTGTCACCATCGGCCCATGATTGGCTGCCTTGGGCGGCGAGAATGAAAAAGCTGGCGGGCAGGAGATAAAGTAAGCGGTATTGCATGCGGGCCCTCCGGTCAAACCTGTCGGGATGGATCGCGATACTGCCGCACCCCTTATGGACGATTTTGCAACGATCATCTTGGCATTGATCTCATGGGGCTTTTCCCGGCATCGCGCAAGCGCGAACGGCTGTCATCAAGCGCTTTAAAATTCCCTTTCGCGTCTTCCTGCACCGGGCCGGATTTGCTACGACCCCATGCCCGTATCGCACGGGAGAAACAGCCAGGCGCAAGGAAATGCCCGACATGAATGCAAACGTGGACACCAGCGACGCGACGCGCCCCGTTCAGGGGCAGCTCGAAGCCTACAATGCGCGCGATATCGATGCATTCATGCGGTTCTGGGCCGATGACTGCCAATACTACGCATTTCCCGATCAGCTGCTGGCCAATGGTGCGGCGGAAATCCGCGCGCGGCATATCGTGCGCTTCCAGGAACCCGATCTGCAGGGCAAGCTGCTGAAACGCATGGCGGTCGGAACGATGGTCGTTGACCAGGAAACGGTCACACGCACCTTCCCCGAGGGGCCGGGCGAGGTGGATGTCCTTGCCATCTATGAAATCAATAATGGCAAGATCGCCAAGGCGTGGTTCAAAATGGGCGAACCGAGGCTGTTTGTCTGATCCGTCCCGGCAGCTTCAACGCCGCACAGGTGGATTGTTTGCTACCCAAGATTGTGGCAAGCATTGGCACGCACGGGCCTCGACAGGCCGACACCCGAAGGCACAACGAAAACCGCCATTTGCCGGGTTATCGCTTCGGCAAACGGCTGAAATCGTCAAAACTGCCCGGTCACGCGCAACCGGCCGGGCAGCGGATGTCAGCGGCGGATGGCTCGCCCGACACCGACCAGAATGCAGGCACCGATGAATCCGGCGATGAGATAGCCGATCCAGCCGGTCAGAACGATGCCGAACACCGATAGAATGGCATTGGCAAGAACCGCGCCGACGATACCCAGAACGATATTCATGACGATGCCTGTGTCGCTCTTCATGAACATCTCGGCCAGCCAGCCGGCCAGTCCGCCGATAATGATGGCTGCAATCCAGCCCACGCCTGCAGTTCCCATATCAATACCCTCCGTTGTGAACATTCTCGATCATTCAAACGGCGGATCGCGCCGTTTGTTCCGCGCTGCAAAATCTATTTCCACTGTTTGCCCGGCCGCCAGTCGTCCTCGTCGTCCTGTTCACGCAGCCAGCGCCTGATCTCGCGGCAGCTGCGCGGGCGACCATCGCTGATCCGGCCGTCGGTGCAGGGGTCGTAGCGCTCCCGCCGTTCCCGATAGCGGTCACGGCGCTCGAGCATGCGCAGGAGTTCACGGCAGCTGCGCGGTTTGCCGTCGCTGTAGCGGCCATCGGTGCATGGGTCCGTGTCGTACTGGACGAAAAGGGCCGGCGGCTGGGCCGCCATGGCGGGAGCAAGGCTCATCATGAGGGTGGCCGAGAGCAGGGCATGGCAGAATCGTCGCATGGTGGTTCTCCGGAACCGATGCGATGGGAGTGGCGGGAAGCATCGGTCCGCAACAGCAATCGGCGTGTACCATTGCCACAGCATTGCAAAATTATGGGCCGAGGTAACTTATTTGCCCGGTTTGCGGCGGACGCGCCCGGCACGCTGCTGCCCGAAGATGCGGTCAGGGCACCAGATAGTGCTGACCCCATTCGTTCCTGGGGATTTTTTCACCGATGCGGTATTTGAAAGCGACGATTTCCATATTGTCGTCATTCGTCGCGCATTTGAATGCCAGGTGATACCATTCGCCCCGGCTGCGAAAGGCCGCGCCGCGCGATTTGATGGCGTGCTGGTCGACTTTCGGGTCGGCAAAGGCGTAGGCCAGCACCTTGTCGGGATTGTAGCCGTTCTGGTCCTTGCGGATGCGCTCCATCGCCTCCACATCGCAGCGCTGTTCGAGCCGGGTCTGCGGATCGAGTTTCTCGAGGCCGGTTTCCATTCTCGTGTCCATGGCAGCTGCGGATTGCAGGGACACGGCAAGAATGGCGAACAGCAGCGTTGGCTTTTTCATGGATGGGATCAGCCTTCTCTATCTGCCGGCGGGCCGTGCCCTTGGCAGCGATGTTGAGGAATCAGGCGGTGGCCTGCTTGTCGAATCGCGGGGAGAGGAAATTTGCCCAAAGCGGCTGGAATGTCAAAAACTTATGCCCGCCGCGCCGTTACGATCCATGTGCCTGTGCCGATGAAGACGCCGTCCGGTGTCGCATAGGCGGCAAGTTCGCGCCGGATGGCCTCCCAGGCGGCCTCTGCCCCATCGGGAAACTGCCTGATATGCTCGCCGACAAAGCCGATCTTGAGGATGCTCAGCACTTCGTCGATGTCGCCGCCGCCGGTCGTCAGATCAAGCGGCGCGACACCGATGTCCGAAAAACCGGCCGCTGTCAGGACAGAGCGAATACGCTCCGGCCTTGCCAGCGAAAATGCGCCCGGCCCCTGGCCCGGCAGATCGGGGGCGGGAAGGTGTCGGCTTGCAACCCGGATCGGCATTTCGAACCATTCCACCTCGCGCCGGTCGCGCCAGCAGGCGAAGGCAAGCCGCCCGCCCGGTTTCAGCGCCTTGGCCAGATTGGCAAAAGCCGCGACGGGATCGTCAAAGAACATCACGCCGAAGCGCGAGAACAAGCCGTCGAACCGGGCCGGGCCGAAGTCATGGGTTTGCGCATTGGCCTCGATGAAACGCACATTGCCGAGGCGTTCGGCGGCCGCCTCGGCGCGGCCCGTGGCCAGCATTGACGGGGACAGGTCGGCGCCCGTGACGCTGCCATCCGGCCCGGCGGCACGGGCCAGCGCCAGCGATGTGCGGCCGCAGCCGCAGCCCACATCCAGGAAGGTCTTGCCCTGCCGCGGTGCGAGCGCCTTGATCGCCGCATCGCCGATCGGGCCGAGCATCCGTTCCAGTGCATCCTGCAGGACGATCCAGTTGTGCGACCGGCTGTCGTCCCAAACACCCGGTGTCCCTGTCTCCGGTTGGCTCGCATGGGGATCTGACATGGGAATCCTTGCTGTTGGCGGGCGCGTCACTGCTCCGCGATCATTCTTCCGCGCCGAGATCGAGATCGGCAAGTTCCTTTTCGCCGGCGCTGCGGGCTTCCTGCTCGGTCCTGTAGGGACCGATCTGCGGGCCGGCGTCACCATCGATCACCAGAACATAATACCAGCTTGTATCATTCTTCTGGCTGACGGCGACATGGCAGGTCTGTTCGTTGCTCATGGGGATTCTCCGGCCTTAGGCGCAGGATCTTTCGCACGCCATTGGCGCAGTCGAAGCCGGGGAGTGTCTGGTTGCATGGCACAATTATGGGAGTGAAGTCATGAGCCGTCAAGGCGAGGGGGCGGAGCCCGCAGGTTTCGGGTGGCGCGGTGCGGGCGCGAAAGCCATTGATGGCCGCGCTGGTGTGGTCGTCATGCCGGCTTTGTTGAGATCCAAGAGGCGATGATATGCATAGTTTGAATGGAAAAACCGCCATTGTCACCGGTGCCAGCTCCGGCATTGGCTACGAAACGGCCAAGCTGTTGGCGCGGGAAGGCGCCCGTGTGGTCGTTGCCGCGCGACGCGGGAATGAACTGGACAAACTGGTGGCGGAGATTGCCGGCGAGGGCGGTGAGGCCGTGGCGCTCGCGGGCAGCGTCGGCGATGCCGCCTATGCCAGGGCGCTGGTGGAGCTGGCCGAAGAAAAATTCGGCGGATTGGACATCGCCTTCAACAATGCCGCGACCAATGGCGAAATGGGCCCGACGCCGGATGTTTCGCTTGGCGGCTGGCAGGAGACCATCGACATCAATCTGACATCGGCTTTCCTGGCGGCAAAATATCAGTTGCCCGCCATGCAGAGGCGGGGTGGCGGGTCGCTGATCTTCACGTCGACCTTTGTCGGATATACCGCCGGCATGCCCGGCACGGCCGCCTATGCGGCCAGCAAGGCGGGGCTTATCGGGTTGGTGCAGACGCTGGCGGTGGAATTCGGGCCGCAGGGTATTCGCGTCAATGCACTGCTGCCGGGCGGTACCGATACGGCTATGGCTGAAGCCTGGATCGACACGCCGGAAAAGCGTGCCTTTGTCGAAGGGATGCATGCGCTCAAGCGGCTGGCAAAACCAGCGGAAATAGCCCGTTCCGTGCTCTATCTTGCCTCGGATGCCTCCAGCTTCACCACGGGCACGGCCATGCTGGTCGATGGTGGCGTGTCGATCAACCGGACATAGTGCCGGGCGTCGTTTGAGGTGACGGCGCGCACTGGCTCACGGACATTTCTGGGTACATTTACCTATTCCATTGACACCCTGTTCCGTTCAATAAATGTAAGCATGCTGATGGTGAGTATGCGATCTGTCGAACTGGTCCCCCAAAGACGAAAGTGCCCAGGCCGCATATGGAACGACTGTTGGCAGAGGCTCGGTGCTCTCCATGGTAGTGACATGCAATGGCCGGTGTCGAGCCTCACAATCTCTCTGTTTTGTCTTCCATCATCTGGCCACTGCCGGTTCGGGCAGTGGCCGGCAGGCACGTTTTCTCCAGCCGCCGCACCGCATTTACAGGTCGTTAAGCATGCAGGCTTATTCTTGAAGCCTTGGAGGGCGTATATTCCATGTTGGATGTGAAGGCTGATCCGATGATAAGCGACAATGACAACGACAGCATCTGGACCGATTTCGTCTGCCGCACCTGTGCTCTGGCAATCTTCATGGTTGGCGTTGCGATACCGGTTGCGTTCAAGCTGTTTATCTAACCCGACAGGTTTCATTGCCGATTTGTAATTTGACCCGCGCCGCGCCGGGGATCACCATGGCGGCGCTGGTTTGTCGTGGGGCCAGCATGGGGCTCGACGGCTGCCAGTCCTTCGAAATTAGCTGTTGTCGAGCCTCCTCCCATCTCTTGGGTCTATAGAGGCAGTATTGCCTGCACCGGCGCTGTTAACGTTACTCACAATAGAGCTATTCTAAAAATAACCGGAAAAGCGCATAACCAGCATCTCTCATACAATGTCATGAGACAATGTGAGGATAGTATGGTTGTGCGTGCCAGGATTACTTACGTCGATCCGCAAAACCACAGGAACAAGATATGTGTCCGGGCGCAGGGGTGCAGTGAAATGGCCCACGCCCATTTTCAGGCCGCCATGCGGCGATTGCGCCGGCGCATGCGGATGAAGATGCTCGTGGTCAACAGGTAGCCACTTCATCGAGTGCCGCCCGCAGGCGCGCCGTGGCAGGTTCCGCTTCACCGGATGTCAGCGCCGAAAAACCCAGGAGCAGACCCTGGCGCGGCAATGCTGAGATATGCATGGGCGAAACCGGCATCACCTTGACCCCTCGAGCGGCACAGGCCGCCGCAACTACCCGATCTGCCTGCCACGTTCCGGTGCTGCGGCCGACAAGATGAATGCCCTGGTGCGGGACCGCGACCGTCAGGTGATCGGCAACCTGCTCCTGCAGCAGTGCAACCAGCAGGTCGCGCGATTTGCGGTAGCTCTCCCGCAGCCGCCGCAGATGGCTGGAAAAATAGCCCTCCGCCAGAAAATCCGCCAGAACGCTCTGCTGGAAAGGCGGCGGGAAGCGGTCCAAGAATGGACGTATGGCTGCAAACGCCGGCACGAGATCATGCGGCACAACGGCGTAGCCGACACGGAAACTCGGAAGAAGCGCCTTGCTGAACGTGCCGAGGTAGATGACACGTTCGTTTTCGTCCAGCCCCTGGAGCGAAGCCAGCGGCCGGCCATCATAACGGAACTCGCTGTCGTAATCGTCCTCGATGATCCAGCTGTGATTGTCGCGCGCCCAATTGAGCAGCGCAAGGCGGCGCGACAGCGACATGGCTGCGCCTGCCGGATATTGATGCGACGGTGTCACATAGACTGCACGCACCTGGCCGGATAGCGGAGGCAGCAGCGCTGTCTGCAAGCCATTGTCATCGACTTCAACGCCGACAAGCTCGGCGCCGTGCAGCGCGAATGCGTGGCGGGCACCGGGATAGCAGGGGTCTTCCATCAAAATCCGGTCACCCGGCGTGACCAGGGTCCGGGCCACCAGATCGATGGCCTGTTGTGTGCCTGAGGTGATGAAGATCTGGCTGGCGTCGCAACGCACGCTGCGCGAAGCGGTGAGGTAGGCCACGATGGCTTCGCGCAGCTCCTCCTGGCCCTGCACATGGCGATAATGGTCGCGGCTGAAATTCAGATGACGGGCCGAAAGCCTGCGCAGCAGCGCGCTCGTCCGTTCGTCGTGCACCACGCGGCCGGTGACGAACGGCACCTGTGTGCTGGTATCGAAGCTGCCGGCACTGGCGAGGGCGCGGCGGGCGGCTGCGGAAATGGTGCGCTCCGCCGGTTTCTCCGTCTGGGGTGTTTTCGGCGGCTGCTGCCGGGCAGGAATGCTGGCCGCAACGAATGTGCCCGCACCGTGCACGCCGCGCGCATACCCCTCGGTGATGAGGATGTCATAGGCCTCCGCAACCACGCCGCGCGAAAGCCCCCATTCCATGCCGGCAAGGCGCGTCGACGGCAGGCGCGACGCGGGATGGATCTGGCCGGTCAGAATTGCCTTGCGCAGCGACAGGTAGAGTTGGCGCGCCACGGGCGAGGCCACGTCCCTGTCAATGAACGGCTGGAACGAATGCACGGGACTTTCACGCCGGCGCATTTTGCGTGGAACGGCCATTTCCTCTCCCAAGTGGTCCACGCGGGCGGCGTGAAGTGGACCTGTATTTTATACAGGATTGCAGATTTTATGAAGCCACTTATTCCTCCTCGTGCGAGTCAAGACCATGCGCTTCACCACTGCGATTTTTCTGTTCCTCGGCACCTTGCTGACCTCCGCCGGTTATGGCGCCACCTTCCTGCTCAACGATTATTTCCACACGCTCGGCGGCAATGAAGTCGATACGGGCCTGGCACTGGCGGCGGCCATGGCCGGTACCTTCGTCGGCGTGCCGCTTGTCGGCTGGTTTTCCGGCCGGGCCGGTGCGGCAAATCTGGCGGCCTGCGGCGCCTTGAGCGTCGCGGCGGGTTTTGTTCTCCTTGCGCTGCTGACGTCCATCACGCCGCTGATCGCCGTTGGCGGGTTTCTCATCGGCCTGGGCTGGGGCACTTTCTATCTCGCGGCGCCCATGGCGGTCATTGAAAGAACGGATGATGCGGATCGCGCACTCTGGTTCACCCGGTTCGGCGCGTTCCAGATGGCCGGCATCGGCGGCAGTCCGATTCTGGCGGATTTTGCCATCCGCACGCTGCATTTTGCGACAGTCACGACGTTCCTGATTGTCGGCGGCATTGCCCTTGCTGCCGCGGTCCTGCTTGCGGCCTTCCAGCGGGTGGCTGTGGCATTGCACCCGGCCAGCGGTTCACGCCGGTGGCTGCGCGATTTTCCTGCCATCAGCCGCACGGCGGCGATCTATCCCATTGTCATGGTTGCCCTTGGCGCCTGCGTCTTCTCCGGCATCCTGACATTCCAGACCGCGCTGGTCGCCGGTACCGCGGCACGGGCAAGCACGTTCTTTGCCATTTATGCGGTTACGGTTGTCCTGTCGCGCTGGCTGCTGGCACCACTCGTCAACCGGGCACCCAAGGAAATCAGTGCGCAAGTCCTCCTGTTCATCATGGTCCTTGGCATCATTGCCATGTTTGCCGTTCCGGCGACTGCCATGTTTCACGTGCTGGCCGCGCTGCTGCTCGGGATCGGCTATGGGCTCGTCTACTCGATCATTCAGACGCAGGCGGTCAACGACTCGCCCGCCGAACAGCGGCCTGCCGCACTGACATGGTTCGTCCTGTCCTATTTTGTCGGGGTATTCGGCTTTCCGTCGGTCGGCGGCTGGATGCTGGTTCATGCGGGCAAGAACGGGCTTTTGCTGTTGATCCTGGCGTGTGGCCTGGCAGAGCTGGCGCTTGCCATGTGGACGGGCCAGATTGCCTACCGGCTCAACCAGGCTTCCATACCCCGTGCCGCGGCGCGGCCGGTGGCAAAGCAGGCGGTCAGGAGGTAACCGCCGGTCGGTGCCTCCCAGTCCAGCATCTCCCCGGCGGCGAAGACGCCCGGCAGCGCCTTGAGCATGTATCCGTCATCGATGGCGTCCAGACAAATGCCGCCCGCCGAGGAAATGGCTTCGGCGATGGGGCGCGGGCGCAAGACCGCCAGCGGCGTGGCCTTGATCTGCCGCGCCAGCTTTTCCGGATCGGCGAGAGCCGCGGGAGGTGCGAACGCGCGCAGCAGGGCGATTTTCACGCCGTCGATGCCGGCGCCCTTGCGCAGGCGATTGGCGAAACTGGCCTTGCTGTCCTGCCGTGCCAGGTCCCTTGCCAGCCTTTCCATGCTCCGGCCCGGCGCGAGGTCGAGCGTAAGGGCGGCCCTGCCTTCGCTTTGAAGCCGGTCGCGCAGACTGGCCGCATGGGTATAGACCAGACTGCCTTCGATCCCGTTCCGGGTGATGACGAACTCGCCGGGAAATGTACCGGCATCCGACGTCGCCGTGACGGATTTTACCGGCTGGCCGGCAAACCGCTGCGTGAACCCATCGTCCCATGCGACGTCAAAACCGCAATTGGCCGGACGAAACGCGGTGATCTCGACACCTTTCCCGCTCAGCCAGGCCGTCCATCCGCCATCGGAACCGAGGCGGGGCCAGCTTGCACCGCCGAGTGTCAGCAGGGCGGCATCGCAATCGATGGTTCTGGGGCCTTCGGGCGTGTCGAAGGCGAAGCCGTTCTCGGCAAAGCCCGTCCAGCGATGCCGGGTCAGAATACGGACGCCGCGCGCCTCGAGCCGCCGCAGCCAGGCCCGCAGCAGCGGCGAGGCTTTCATTGCCGTCGGGAAAACCCGGCCGGATGATCCGGTGAATGTTTCCGTGCCAAGATCTGCCGCCCAGCGCTGCACATCGGCCGGTGTGAACCCGTCCAGTGCCGGGCGCAACCGCGCCGATGCGGCGCCGTAACGGGTGACGAAGCGGTCATAATCTTCCGAATGGGTGATGTTGAGGCCGGATTTTCCCGCCAGCAGGAATTTGCGGCTGACGGTCGGCATGGCGTCGTAGACGGTCACGGCGTGCCCGGTGCCGGACAGCATTTCCGCCGACATGAGCCCGGCGGGGCCGCCGCCGATAATCGCTATTTTCTTACCCTGCATATGTCTGTCCGACGCCCGAAACCCTGCGCCCACTCATGGCGCGGACGCGCCGCAAGTGCAAGGCCATCCGGCCGGGGAAACTGGCCGCGGCGCGCCATTGTAATAAAACAGTTGCAAGACACGTTAACACTTTCACGCATATGGGCTTTACGGCTTCTATAAAAAATCGCTACAAGGGTGCGTCGTGCGCTATGCGCGACACTCGATACATCTGCCCTACGGAGGTTCATTATGGCCACAGGCACAGTTAAATGGTTTAATTCTACAAAGGGCTTCGGCTTCATTCAGCCTGAAGATGGCGGTGCAGATGTATTCGTACACATCTCTGCAGTTGAACGCGCAGGTCTGCGTGATCTCAACGACGGCCAGAAAATCAATTACGAACTGGTGCGCGACAAGAAGTCGGGCAAAATGTCAGCGGATCAGCTGAGCGCCGCTTAAAGCGTCGCCAGCGGGACCGCCGTCATGGCGGTCCGCGATGACAGACCGGAATGAGACAGGTCGGACGAAAGTCCGGCCTGTTTTCGTTTGCATGGCTGGAAAAGCGCCGCCAAACCAAGAAAAACAACCGCACTCTGGCGCTTTTGGCCGTGTTGAGGCATCCTGTCAGGCGAGACTATGATCGTAGCAGGGGAGGACGCGAATGCGCTGCTTTACGGTACTTGGGCCCTCGCAGACCGGAAAATCCACGCTCGTGGAAAAACTCGGCGCGCTGGAGGGCGCGCCAAAGAAGTCGGTCTCGCCCTATGGGCTTAATCTGACGGAATTCACCTTCGGAAACGAGGCATGGTGCGCGCTGGACACGCCGGGCGGCAATGAAGCCCTGGCCCACGCGCAGGATGCCTTGATTGCCAGCGATGCCTGTATCCTTTGCGTCTCGCCCGTGCCGGAAGAGGCGGTGCTCGCCGCCCCGTACCTCAGGGTCATAGAGGCGTCGGGAACGCCCTGCATCGTCTTCGTCAACCGCATCGATGAACCGCGAGGGCGGATACGCGATGTCATTGCCTCGCTGCAGGGCTATTGCAGCCATTCCCTTGTCCTGCGGCAGATTCCGATCCGCGAAGGCGACAAGATCGTCGGCACCTGTGACCTGATCTCGGAACGGGCCTGGCGTTATCGCGAAGGCCAGACATCCGCCCTGATCGCCATACCGGAAAGCGAGCTTGAACGGGAACACGAGGCGCGCGCCGAGCTGCTCGAACATCTCTCGGAATTCGACGACTGGCTGCTGGAAGAGCTGATCGAAGACCGCGAGCCGCCCAGTGACGCCGTCTTTGCCATCTCGTCACGCGTGTTGCGGGAGAACAAGATCATTCCGGTCCTGCTTGGCGCGGCCAGCCACAGCAACGGCATGCTGCGCCTGATGAAAGCCCTGCGCCATGAAGCGCCGCCGGTCGATGCCCTGCGCAAGCGCCTTGCCGCGGCCAACAGCACGCCGGAAAACGCACTGGCAGCCGTCAGTTTTCATGCCTATCACCGCCAGAACATTGGCAAGACCGTGCTGGTGCGCGCGCTGAAGGAGGGTCTCAAACAGGGCGCGCTTCTGGGCGGCGGGCGTCTTGGCCCTGTGCAGGACCCTGGAACCGGGCGCCCCACGGTGTCGGGAACCGCAGCGCCGGGCGATGTGTTCAGCACCGTCAAGTCGGATCATCTGCCGGTGCCGTCCCTGCTGACAGTGGAAGCGGCCATAGCGGCGCCGGAATGGACGACACCGCCCACACCCATGCTGGAGCGTATTCTCGTTCCCGAAAGCGAGCGGGACGAAACAAAGCTTTCCGAAACTTTGGCGAAACTGGTGGAAACGGACCGCGGGCTCAAGGTGGCGCAGGAAGAGGGCACCGGTGCCCAGCTTGTCAGCGTGCAGGGGCCGGTGCATCTGCGCGACCTGTGCAAAACCCTGGCGGAGGTCTTCCACGTCAATGTCACCGACCGCATGCCAAGTCCGGTCTACCGGGAGACGATCTCCAAACCCGCCGATGTTCACTACCGCCACCGCAAGCAGACCGGTGGTGCCGGCCAGTTTGCCGACGTGAAACTGAGCGTGCATCCCAACGGGCGCGGCGAGGGCTTTTCCTTTGGCGAAACGGTGAAGGGCGGGGCGGTGCCGCGCAACTACATCCCCGCGGTGGAAGCGGGCTCGCGCGAAGCGATGGAGCGGGGCCCGCTCGGCCTTCCTGTCATCGATGTCGGCGTGATGCTGACCGATGGCCAGCACCATTCGGTCGACAGTTCGGAATTTGCCTTCCGCGCGGCGGCAAAAATGGGTGTCCGGCAGGCGTTGTCGGAAGCCTCGGCCGTGCTCATGCAGCCGGTCTTCCGCATCGAAATTCACATACCATCGGTCTACTCAGGCAATCTCGTGCCTATTGTATCCGCCTTCAAGGGACAGGTTCTGGGTTTTGACCGGGATGACAACACCAAGGGCTGGGACGTTTTCCGGGCGATGATCCCCGGCAGTTCGCTGGATGAACTGGGGCGGGCCTTGCGCTCCGCCACGCAGGGCATCGGCAGCTTTTCCAAGGCCTTCGATCATTTCGAGGAGCTTTACGGCAAGGAGGCCGACGCCATCGTCACGGCGCAGGCCGCGCACGCCCATTGAACCGGCACCGGGCCGCCTCGGCGAGACGGCCCGGTATCGTATCAGTCTTGATGGCCGCTGACGGAAGCGAAGAACGTTTCCGGGCTTTCCACCTCAACGAGGCGCCGTTTCTCGATCAGCCAGAACCGGTTGCCGACCGCCCGGACGAAGCTGCGGTCATGCGAGACCAGCAGGCAGCTGGCCTCATGCGCCATCAGTTCGGATTCCAGCGCTTCCTGCCCGTCAATATCCAGATGGTTGGTCGGTTCATCTAGCAGAAAGAAGTTCGGATTGGCCAGCCGCAGCACCAGCATGCCCAGCCGCGCCTTCTGCCCGCCCGACAGCACGCTATTGGGCTTGTTCTGGATATCGATGCCAAGTCCGGCCCCGGCCAGAAGGGTGCGCGTGCGCTGGTCGCCGATATCGAACCGCCGGCTGATCGTGTCGAACGGCGTGTCGCGGTCCGGCAGGTCGGCCAGCGCCTGGTCGCCATAGCCAAGCACCAGCGAGGGTGTCGCCTTGACGGTGTCCGGCAAGCTCAGCGGATCGGTGATGGCGCGCCGGATCATGCCGACGAGGCGTGACTTGCCGGTGCCGTTGGCACCCAGAAGCACGATCCGGTCGCCCTGGCATATCCATTTCCTGCCGGTTTTGAACAGCAGCGTACCATCCGGCGTCTCAACGGAGGCATCGTCGAGCGTCACCAGCACCTTAGCGTGCGTGCCGCTATTGGCAAGCCGGATCGCCCCGGCTGACCGTTCCTGATGGGCGGGCCGCGCGGCATCCTCCAGCTTTTCCGCCCGCTGCTTCAGTTGTTTCGTCTTCACGACCAGCAGGTCGCTGCCGGAATTGATGCCGATATTGTTGAGCTTGGCCGCCTGCTGGCGCAGTTGCTGTGCCACTTTCATGTCCCGCTCGTAGCGCCGCGCTTCCGCCGCGTCGATCTCGTCAAGCGCCACCCGGGCCCGCGTGTAGGGCAGGGCGAAGGCGTGCGAATTCTCCGGCCGCAGGAACAGGGTCCTGTTGGTCGTCGCATCGAGAAAGGCCCGGTCGTGGCTGCAGATCACCACCGGTACATCGCGGGGAAGATTGTTCAGCCAGTCTTCCAGCTGCGCGATCTTGGCAAGGTCGAGATGGTTGGTCGGCTCGTCCAGCAGCAACACGTCGGGGTCGGTCACCCAGACGCGGGCAATCAGCGCAAGCCGCTGCCAGCCGCCGCTGAGCTGGCCGACGGTGCGCTCGCGCAAGACATCCGGCACGTCGAGCGAGGCGAGCACGACATCGACGCGCCAGCTTTCGGTCTCCTGCTGTTCGGCGGACAAGGCCTGCAGGACCATGTCATAGAAGGTGGTGCCGAGAAGAGCGTCCGGTACGGCCTGCTCGACATAACCGATACGCAGGCCGCGCGTGCGGGTGATGTCGCCGGTGGTGGAATCGAGCGTTCCCGCGAGGCAGCGCAGCAGGGTGGACTTGCCGCGGCCATTGGCGGCAACGACGCCGAGCCGGTCACCCGCGCCCACGACAAAACTCAGGTTGGTGAAAAGCGGGGCTCCAAGGGTGACGCCGAGGTTTCTTACATTGATCAGTGCCATTTTATTCTCTGGTCTGCCGGGCCATGTGCTGCGACGCAGTTCTCTTCTGCTGTCGTCGGGTGCACGAAACGGTGAGGTAACCGTATTGGCTCGGTGGGTTGTGAAGAGACGCAAGGCCGCTCAAAAAGCGAGCAGACGCTGCGTGACCACGAAGGGCAGACCTGGAATGGGTATGGAAAGCTGTTTCCGGTCAGCCCTGCAAACGTATCTGCAGGGCGTTGACGGGGCCACGCTGGCGATGATGCCGGAAGAACGTATTCATGCGCAGCCCTCCTTTCCTGAATTGAGCTGTGTGCTCAATAACACCAGTCGCAATAAATGTCTATTGCCTTGGCATAAAACATTAGCGCGTGGCGATGCGCGACGACGAGGGCAGGTGTTCGACCACCACGAGACGCGAGACTTCACCGCGCTGGAACGCTTTGAGGAAGCGGCGATAATCCTTGAAAACCACGCATCCGTTCGAATCGCCGCGCGGTCCCAGCATGTAGGTATGGGCGAGCAGGCCGTTGCGGCCGAAGGCATTGCGGCCATCGACCGGTGTCAGGCGGATCGCCGCGACGCCGTGGAAAAGCTGTTCGCGCATGGTCAGATTATAGGTATGCGGCGGTGTCGGCCCGCGGTTCGACTCGCGCGTATAGCGAGGATTGTCCAGCATATGTCCCATGCCAGAATGCGCTTCAAGCCGTTCGCCATTGGGCAGGTAAACCGTGCGCGCCGAGATGTCATAGACAGCGACACCGTTGCGCGACCCGCCGAATAGCGATCCGAACAGGCTTTTCGATCTGGGCATGGCTTCGATGGCTGCATCATCCGGGCGGATTGAAGCCATCTTCACGTCAGGCCGCTGTTTTGCCGGGGCGGTGGGGGCTGCAGGAGTGGTCCCGGCAGCCAGTTTCGGCCGCTTCGAGGGCAAGGGAACGTCAACCGTGTCCTGCGTATCATCGGATGAGGCCGCGTCGTCCGGTGCCACGCTGGCGGTCTTTCTGTCCGGCGCATCTTCCGGCACGGGCACGGCGACTTCAAGGTCCGGCGCGAGCGGCCCCATCATCGGGTTGCTCTCGGTTGCAGAGGGTGCGTAGCTGGCGAGGATCGGTATTTCCGGTTCGTGGCGGCGCTTGTCCACGAGATCAGGCTGGGCGTTGAACGGATTGTCCGATGCCGTGGCCAGGGCCGCGCCTGCGGCGGCGATCTCCAGCTTTTCCCGGTCGGGGGCGTTGGCGGGCAGCGGTATGGAACCAACCGGCCTGCTGTCGAGCGCCGGCGCGGATCTGCCATTTGCTGCCAGCGCCAGGGCGCTGTTCACCATTGCGGCGCGGATTGCGTTCTGCACCTCGGCGTCGACCGGTCCGGATGGCGTGTTGAGAAGCGCGGTGACGTCGGATTCGGACAATGGCGATGTCTCAAGCATCACCAGTGCGGATGCAGGCTCGGCGAAGGCATCGTCATGGCTGACCACGACGCGGTCCGCTGTATTGGCGTTTCTGGCTTCCGTCGGTGTGCCGTGGGGAATGCGGTGCCGCAATTCGGGATTGAGTGCTGCGAGTGCGGCGCTGCTTGGCCTGCGGACCCTCTGATCGTTCGGGTCGACAAGCGCGATGCTGTCGAGCGCATGGGCGCCATGGTGCAGCACCGCCGGGCTTGCACCCAGGGAAGCCACCATTTTCTGCGTCGTGCTCACGGTTGCCAGAACCCACACGGTGGCGGCAATGCCGACGCCGATGGCCAGCGCGCTGACAAGCGCACCGCGCGGTTTGCCCACGCGAAAGGCCGAAGGGTTAAAGGAACCAGCCTGCCTGAATGTATCGGTCGCGAACGCCATCGTACTCTTTTTCCAAACGCTTACTCAAACCTGCGACTGCCCCGAAGGGGTCCGCCACGGCCAATACCAACCATCAGGCACGGAACACGCGTGTCTGGCGTCAATTGCCGACTGCCTGGGAGCATGAAGAATCTTGGTTACTAATTTCTTTATGTATCGGGGTCTTGTTGATCACGAATTGCCACAGTGCCGAAAAGAACATTGTTGATAATGCGCGTTTGCAACCATATCCGCGCGCTGCCCGCACCGATCGCGTCTTGCGCAAATAATGGCGGAGCCTATTAATGAAACCCTCGGGTTTCATCTTTCCTCAAAAGTTAATTTCGAGAGGACATATCCATGGAAAACGGTTCAAAAAAGGCCATATTATGGCTACTTGCGATTCCCTACATCGGACTTCTCTGGGTTCCCTTCTATAATTCCCGCGAACCGGAACTGCTCGGCTTCCCCTTTTTCTACTGGTATCAGCTGGCTTTTGTGCCGTTGACGGCTTTCGTGACGTGGATCGTCTACCGGAGTGTGCGCTATGACGACTAATCTTGATCCGGTTGCCGTTTCGGTTTTTGTCTTCTTTTTCGCCCTTGTCACGGTGCTCGGGTTCATTGCTTCCCGCTGGCGGGCGCCCAAGACCATGGCGCATATCGATGAATGGGGCCTGGGCGGCCGCAATTTCGGCACATGGATCACCTGGTTTCTCGTCGGCGGCGATTTCTACACCGCCTATACGGTGATCGCGGTTCCGGCGCTGGTCTATGCGGTCGGCGCCTATGGCTTCTTTGCGCTGCCCTACACAATCATCGTCTATCCCTTCGTCTTCATGGTCATGCCGCTCCTGTGGAAACGGGCCAAGGACAATGGCTACGTGACTGCCGGCGACGTGGTATTCGGACAGTACGGCTCGCGCGGGCTGGAACTGGCGGTGGCGCTCACCGGCGTGATCGCAACCATGCCCTATATCGCGCTGCAGCTGGTCGGCATGGCTGCCGTGCTGCAGGCTCTGGGCTTGACCGGGGAGCTGCCGCTGGCGGTCGCCTTCGTCATCCTGGCGCTTTACACCTATTCGGCGGGTCTGCGCGCGCCCGCGCTGATCGCCTTCGTCAAGGACATCATGATCTATATCGCTGTTATCGCCGCGGTGGCGCTGATCCCGTCGAAACTCGGCGGCTATGCCAATGTGTTCGCCTCGGCGGATGCCGCCTTCAAGGCCAAGGGCTCGGGCAATCTGCTGCTCGGCGGCAACCAGTATGTGGCCTATGCGACGCTGGCGCTCGGTTCGGCGCTGGCAGCCTTCATGTATCCGCATACGCTGACCGGCATCTTTGCCTCCAACAGCGGCAACACCATCCGCAAGAATGCGGTGATGCTGCCGGCCTATACGCTGCTCCTCGGTCTGCTTGCCCTGCTGGGCTACATGGGCCACGCCGCCCATCTCAACGTCTCCAGCCCGAACCAGGTGGTTCCGGCGCTGTTCCAGACCCTGTTCCCCAGCTGGTTCGCCGGTTTTGCCTTTGCCGCCATTGCCATCGGCGCGCTGGTTCCCGCCGCGGTCATGAGCATCGGCGCCTCCAACCTCTTCACCCGCAATTTCTGGAAGGCCTATGTCAATCCTCAGGTGACGGATGCGGGGGAGGCGAAGGTCGCCAAGGTGACATCGCTGATTATCAAGATCGGCGCGCTGCTGGTCATTGCCTTCCTGCCGACGCAGTTTGCATTGGACCTGCAGCTGCTCGGCGGCATCTGGATCCTGCAGACACTTCCGGCGCTGGTGTTCGGGCTCTACTCGAACTGGTTCCGTGCACCGGGCCTGCTGGCCGGATGGCTCGTCGGCTTCTGCGGCGGCACCTATCTGGTGTGGATCAACGGCCTGAAACCGCTGCAGGCCATCAGCCTCGGCGGCGCTCCGTTCACGGTCTATATCGGGCTGCTGGCGCTGGCTGCCAATGTTGTCGTGGCGGTGCTGGTCAATCTCGTCACGGTCCCGGCGCGAAAGCCTGCGTGAGGTAAAGAGCGGAATATGCGGTGCGTGGTTCGACAAGCTCACCATGAGGGAAGCTTGTGGGCTGCAATCAAATCACCTCCCTCATGGTGAGCCTGTCGAACCATGAGGGAATTGCCAAACGAAAACGCGCGCCAGGAGGCGCGCGTTTGACATGCTGGTCGTGAGCGGCCGCGCCGTGCGTCTCAGACGAACTGGCTGAGGCCCGGGATCGAATTGACGACTTCGTCCACCACGTCGCTGCCGGCCTTTTCACGGGCAAAGGCAATGGTTTCCTTGGAAATGCCGGAGATTTCGCTCATGCCGAGGCCAGCGCCCATCAGCTTGGAGCCGAGGCCCATGACGCCGGGCATCAGGCCGGACAGGAAGCCGCCGCCGGAATTGGCGTCGGCAATGGCCGCGTCCGCGCCGGGGATGCTGCTGATCAGGTCGGTTGCCTTGGCCGGGCCTTCCTTCTGCAGGAAAGCGAGGATGAGGCCGACGGCCTTCTTTGCCGTTTCCGGATCGGTGCCGACATTGGCGGTAATGCGCGCGATAAGTTCGTCCATGAGCCTAATCTCCCGTCTGTCATGAATTACGTTTACGTAATATGCGGATATCATCCGCCTTGCAAGCCACTGCGTCAATCTGGATCAGCCGGCATGACGTTTTTCAGGCGGCGCCGCTCCCGTTGTGGCACGGGAAGATGACACAAAAACGTCAGCAATTTCAGCGCCGCCTTGCAATCTTATGCATGAGTCCCGGCTGCAAGGCATTGTCCCCCGGGCATCCGGCCTTTATATCGGATGGCAGAAACACCACAGTGAAGAGGATCACCCCCCATGGCCGCTGACGACAGTATCTTCCTTGGTGCGAGCCGCAAACCGGATGACAGCTATCAGCAGGCCGAAGCGCTGCTGCTGAAATACGGCAACCGCCACGGCCTGATCACCGGCGCGACAGGGACGGGCAAGACCGTCTCGCTGCAGGTTCTGGCGGAAGGTTTTTCACGTGCGGGCGTTCCGGTCTTCTGTGCCGACATCAAGGGCGATCTGTCGGGGATCGGCGCGAAGGGCGAGGAAAAGGATTTTCTCGTCAAGCGGGCGGCGGAGGTCAGGCTCGACCCCTATGCGCTCGAGGCGTCGCCGGTTATTTTCTGGGATATTTTCGGCGAACAGGGCCATCCGATCCGCGCCACCATTTCCGAAATGGGGCCGCTGCTGCTCTCGCGCCTGATGAACCTCACCGAAGCGCAGGAAGGCGTGATGAACATCGCCTTCAAGATCGCCGACGAAGAGGGGCTGCTGCTGCTCGACATGAAGGACCTGCAGGCTCTGCTGGTCAATATCGCCGAGCGTGCCGAGGAAATTTCCGCGCGCTACGGCAATGTCACCAAGCCGTCCGTCGGCGCCATCCAGCGTTCCCTCCTGGTGCTTGAGCAGCAGGGCGGCACGAAATTCTTTGGCGAACCGGCCCTGCGCATCGCCGATATCATGCGCACGAGCACCAATGGCCGCGGCGTGGTCAGCGTGCTGGCCGCCGACAAGCTGATGATGAATCCGCGGCTTTATTCCACCTTCCTGCTCTGGCTCCTGTCGGAGCTGTTCGAGGAACTGCCTGAAATCGGCGATCCGGAAAAGCCGCGCCTCGTCTTCTTCTTCGATGAAGCGCATCTTCTGTTCAATGAGGCCCCGAAAGCCCTGCTCAACCGGGTGGAGCAGGTGGTGCGCCTCATCCGCTCCAAAGGGGTCGGGGTCTACTTCATCTCGCAGAACCCGCTGGATGTGCCGGAAACCGTGCTGGCCCAGCTCGGTAACCGCGTCCAGCATGCGCTGCGCGCCTATACGCCGCGCGAGCAGAATGCGGTGAAGACGGCGGCCGATACCTTCCGCCCCAATCCGGATTTCAACACCTTCGCGGCGATCACCAACCTGTCCACCGGCGAAGCGCTGGTGTCGACCCTGGCGGAAAAAGGCGTGCCGTCCGTCGTGCAGCGCACGCTGATCCGCCCGCCCGCGGGACGCATCGGCCCGTTGACCGTTGACGAGCGGCAGAAGCTGATCAATGCCAGCCCGGTTGCCGGCCAGTATGACCAGATGATCGATCGCGAATCCGCCTATGAGGTCCTGCAGAAAAAGGCGGCACAGGGACAGGCGGAAGCTGCAGCCACGAAGGAACAGGAAGCCGACAGCACCAGCGGCTGGCGCCTGCCGGATATTCTGGGCGGCGGCAGCAGCGCGCCGGGCCCGCGCGGCGGCCAGCCCCGTGCCCGCCAGACGGTGGCGGAAGCGGCGATGAAATCGGTGGTCCGTTCGGTGGGCAGCTCGCTCGGCCGCGCGCTGGTGCGCGGCATCCTGGGAAGCCTGAGCAAGCGCTAGAGTTACGACAGCGGACAAGGCGGGCGCCGATGAACAGCACAGGCCAATCTTTCGCTCTGCCACGCCCCGTGTTGCGATTGATTGCCGCCATTCTCACCGCCGTGCTGGCCACGGCGGGAACCGCCCTTGCCAAAGACAGCGAAGCGGTGATCGGCGGGGTGCCGGTCCATGTGTGGGAACCGGACCAGCCGACGATTGCCCGCCAGCCGGTCATTTTCTTCTCGCACGGGTTCCACGGCTGTTCGACCCAATCGAAATTCCTGATGCGGGCCTTTGCCAAGGCGGGCTACATCGTCTTCGCGCCCAATCATCACGATGCGACCTGCAACAATGGCGACCAGAGCATTCTCGACAAGCCGCAGGTTTCCCTGCGCAAACCCCTGCGCTGGACGGAAGCCACGTTCAGGAACCGCGCCGATGATTTCAGCAAGGTGATTGCCGCCCTGAAGCGCGACCGGCAGTGGAACAGCCGGATCAACTGGAACGAGATGGGGCTCGCGGGGCATTCCCTCGGCGGCTATACCGTGCTGGGCATGAGCGGCGCCTGGCCCGGCTGGCGCATCGATGGCGTCAAGGCAACGCTCGCCCTGTCCCCCTATGTCGGCCCCTATCTGCACCGGGATTCACTGCGGCATCTCGAAGCCCCGGTCATGTACCAGGGCGGCACGCGCGATATTTTTGTGACCCCGAAAGTAAGGCGGCCGGGCGGCGGTTACGACCTGTCGAAGGGCCCGAAATATTATGTGGAATTCCTGGGCGCGGGTCATCTGACGTGGACCGATCTCGGCCTGTTCACCCGCACGCGCATCAGCGAAGCCAGTGTCGCCTTCATGGATCGCTATGTCAGAGGCAAGACCGGCGATGCGCCGCTCAGCAGCCTTGCCGGGCGGTTCGGCGTGTCGGATTTTCGCTATGAACCCCGGTGATTCGGCGATGGGAATGCGGGTTTCGCGGTCTCACGAATTGTTTATCGCCCGGTGAACGGTGCAGGCATCCTTCGGGCAGCCTTTCTGTTGCGGGAGGGCAACAGTCCGCCACCCGCCTTGTTTGCGCCATATTGCCAACGGTCCGTTGCCACATTTTATGTGCGTTTAGAGCTGGTAAACCCGATCCATGCTATCTCACACTCCATCTCCCACCGCTAAATTGGTTCAATGATGCAAAACATGATTTCCCGCCGCGGTTTCCTGACTGCATTGACCGCAACAGCGGCCGTCGGCCTCGCCGGATGCGCCGCAATCCCGGATATGCCGGTTATCAAGGTTGACGACAATGGCCAGCCGCTCGCACCGCAGGCGGATGTCGATCCGGCCTTTGGCTCCTACGAAGCCATGTATGCGGCGCGCGAGGATGACGGCTACCAGCTGCCCGCCATTCCGATCAAGAGGATGAACAAGCGCTACCTGCGTCAGGTCGTGCAGGACCCGACCGGCGAACAGCCCGGCACCATCGTTGTCGATACCCAGAACAAGTTCCTCTATCTGGTGCGCGAAGGCGGTCAGGCGATCCGTTACGGCGTCGGCATTGGCCGCGAAGGCTTTGCCTGGTCCGGCCGCGCGGTCATCCAGTGGAAGCGCCACTGGCCAACCTGGACTCCGCCGGATGAAATGGTTGCCCGCCAGCCGGAGCTGGTGCAATACAGCGCCCGCAATGGCGGCATGCAGCCCGGCCTGACCAATCCGCTCGGCGCCCGCGCCCTCTACATCTTCCAGAATGGCCAGGACACGCTCTATCGCCTGCATGGCTCGCCGGAATGGTGGTCCATCGGCAAGGCGGTTTCGTCGGGCTGCGTGCGCCTGATCAACCAGGACATTATCGATCTCTATGATCGCGTGCCGAACAAGACGCCGATCCTGGTGATGTAATCTGTCGCCTTTGTCCACATGGAAGGCCGGTGACCTGGGGTTGCCGGCCTTTTTCTTTGAGCCAAAAGAAAAGCAGACCCGGCAAGGGGCCCGCCAAGAAGCCGTATCCTGAGGGGAGTGGGGGGAAATGATACGGTGCGTTTTCTCACAACATTTGAAGTCCGGAACTGACAAACGGCTCAATGCTGCCGTGTCATAGTGGACCGGCGATATTCCGATGCGCAATTCATCAAAAGTATGAGAAGCCTTGGTTTGACGCGGAAAAGTGCTGGTTATGGCAGTCCGTTTGTCGCAATTTGCCTTCCGCAGCGTCTGAACCATTGACCTTGCGGTCGAATAACCCTTCGATAGGGCGACCTATTCTCAGCGACGGAATCACTCTCATGGCAGTCAATACAGCAGCGCAATCAACCACCTGGACCTATGTCGACGGTGACTGGCACGAGGGCAACGTGCCTCTGATCGGGCCGCGCAGCCACGCCATGTGGCTGGGCTCGACGGTTTTTGACGGCGGACGCTGGTTCGAGGGCGTTTCGCCCGATCTTGACCGCCATTGCGCCCGGGTGAATGCCTCCGCCGCCGCGCTTGGTCTCCAGCCGACCATGAGCGCGGAAGACATTGCCGGTCTTGCCCGCGACGGGCTGAAAAAATTCGATGGCCGGATCGCCGTCTATATCCGGCCGATGTACTGGGCCGAGCATGGCGGCTATATGGGTGTGCCCGCCGATCCCGCTTCAACCCGCTTCTGTCTCAGCCTGTACGAATCGCCGATGCAGGAACCCACGGGTTTTTCCGTCACCGTTTCGCCCTTCCGCCGTCCGAGTTTCGAGACGATGCCGACCAATGCCAAGGCCGGTTGCCTCTACCCCAACAATGGCCGCGCCATTCTCGAGGCCAAATCCCGCGGTTTCGACAATGCGCTGGTGCTCGATATGCTGGGCAATGTCGCTGAGACCGGCAGCTCGAACATTTTCATGGTCAAGGACGGGCACATTTTCACGCCCGCGCCCAATGGCACGTTCCTGTCCGGCATCACCCGCGCCCGCACGATCGACGTGCTGGCTGATTACGGTTTCCGCACGACGCAGGCGACCTTGACGGTGCAGGATTTCCTCAACGCCGACGAGATTTTCTCCACGGGGAACCATTCGAAGGTCGTGCCCGTTACCCGTATTGAAGGCCGCGACCTTCAGCCGGGGCCGATCACCAAGAAGGCGAGGGAGCTCTATTGGGAGTTCGCCCACTCCACGCCGAAAATTTAACGCTGAAACCGGATCAAACCGAAATATTGATCCGTTCCGCATTGCCCCCGGGGAAATACGGACCGAGAGCCTTTCTCGCCTAAATAGAAACAGTTCTGTTTCTCGGATGGCGAGACAATCCACGCGGAAGGTAGTGAGGCCGATGTTTACCCATCGGACGAAGCTGCCTGACAAAGTGGGTGTCCGCCAGCCGGAAACCCGAAGGGCCGGATGAATTTGCTTCAAATCCATCGGGGTTTGACTTCGCCCGATGGGTAAACATCGGTCTCGTCAACCCCCTCGACCTTGAACCAAATTCTTTCCGGCAGAACTATTCTATTTAGGTGAGAAAGGCTCTATGTAACGAACGCAGGTTTTGTCAGGATTGGCGTGCGCCCCGACGGGCTAACCAATTCTGATCACAGATTGAATCGAAGAGGAGACTTCCATGGCTTTCGAACTGCCCGCACTGCCGTATGATTACGACGCACTCGCCCCCTTCATGTCGCGCGAGACGTTGGAATATCATCATGACAAGCACCACAAGGCTTATGTTGACAACGGCAACAAACTGGCTGCCGAAGCCGGTCTTGAAAATCTCTCGCTTGAAGAGATCGTCAAGCAGTCCTATGGCAAGAATGCCGGCCTTTTCAACAATGCCGGCCAGCATTACAACCACCTGCATTTCTGGCATTGGCTGAAGAAGAACGGCGGCGGCAAGAAGCTTCCGGGCACTCTGGAAAAGGCCATTGACTCGGATCTCGGCGGCTACGACAAGTTCCGCACCGATTTCATCGCTGCCGGCACCACACAGTTCGGCTCCGGCTGGGCATGGCTCTCCGTCAAGAACGGCAAGCTTGAAATCTCCAAGACACCAAACGGCGAAAACCCGCTCGTTCATGGCGCAACGCCTATCCTCGGCGTCGACGTATGGGAACACTCCTATTACATCGACTACCGCAATGCCCGTCCAAAATACCTCGAAGCTTTCGTCGACAGTCTCATCAACTGGGATTACGTCCTCGAACTCTACGAAAAAGCCAAATAAGCTTTTTCCCGAGCGATATCGATGGAAAGGCCCCGTCATGGATGGGGCCTTTTTCTATTGTCCGCCCGGAGCCAGCGTCCCACTGGCACCACCACAGAATACGAACAATCGGACTGTCGTCAAGCCTTATTGCAAATGATTTTCATTTGCATTTTATGGCGATGGCGCTGCCAGACACCGCGGAGCGATGTCAGGCAGGGCGAGGGCAGGGAAATCTAGTGCCCGACAACCACCGTGTCGTCAGGCCCGAGCAGGCGCCCGTCATCGGAGCGCAGTTCCAGCCGCCGCACCGGTTTACCCGTTTCGCGGTCGACCAGTTGGACTTTCGCCTGATAGCTGTCGGAGTAGTATTCTTCACCCCATTGCCGCAGGGCCACAAGCAGCGGGAAGAGATCGCGGCCTTTTTCGGTCAGCACATATTCATTGTAGGCGCTGCCATCGGCGCAGGGCGCGATGGTGAAAATGTCATGCGCAACGAGATTGCGCAGCCGCGTCGACAAAATATTCTTGGCCAGGCCAAGACTTCTCTGAAATTCCCCAAAACGCCGCGATCCCTCAAACGCGTCGCGTATTATCAGCAGTGACCACCAGTCGCCGATCGCATCCAGTGGCCTTGCCACCGGGCACGGATCATCCTTGTGGCTCGTTCGCTTGACCATTGTAGTCCCCCTTTTTTGGTCGCAGAGCAGTGCTCATCTTATTTCTCCCTCTGCGAAGGGTAGTTGCAATATAAAACCGATGGAGCTAAGACGCAATAGGTTTTAATTTGCAACCACATGCGCAGGAGGATGCGATGAAGCTTGAGCAGGACGATAATCTGGTCATTGGCGGTGGACAAGCGGTCTATACGGATGAAATTGCTGAAAAAACGCCTTTCAGCGGGCCGCAGGCCATAGAATTCTCCCGACCCCTGGCACTTCTGTTTGCCATTGCCTGCGGACTGGCCGTGGCGAACGTCTATTTTGCGCCGCCGCTGCTCGACGCCATTGCCGACAGTTTTGGCATGAGCCACGCCACCATCGGCATGATCGTCTCGATTTCGCAGGTCGGTTACGGGCTTGGCCTGCTGCTGATCGTGCCGCTGGGCGATCTGATCGACCGCCGCCGGCTGATCGCCGGCCAATCGGTTCTCTCTGCGCTGGCCCTGCTGGCGGTGTGCTTTGCCCCGACCTCGCTCGCGCTGCTGGTGGCGATGGCCGCCATCGGCCTGCTCGCCGTTGTCACGCAGGCGCTCGTCGCCTATGCCGCCAGTCTGGCAAAGCCGCATGAGCGGGGGCAGGTGGTCGGGATTGTCACCAGCGGCATCGTCATCGGTATTCTGCTCGCCCGCACCATTGCCGGTGGCATGGCCGATCTGGCGGGCTGGCGCTCGGTCTATGCCGTCTCGGCGGTGCTGACGCTGATCATTGCAGCGCTGCTGTTTCACTTCCTGCCACGCAACGAAGTGCGGCGGACAAAAATCGCCTATCCGAAGCTGATCAAGTCTGTGTTCCTGTTGTTTGCCGAAGAGCCGGTGCTGCGCATCCGTGCCGTCATTGCCATGTTCATCTTCGCCGACATCACCATGCTTTTGACACCGCTGGTGCTGCCGCTGAGCGCTCCGCCGTTTTCGCTGTCGCACACGCAAATCGGGCTGTTCGGTCTGGCCGGCGCTGCCGGAGCGCTGGCGGCCTCGCGGGCAGGGCGCTGGGCCGACCGGGGGCATGCACAGCGCACCACCGGCATTACGCTGACCATCATGCTCCTGTCGTGGATACCGGTCGCCTTCATGCAGACGTCACTGTGGTTCCTGATCATCGGCATTGTGACCATCGATTTCGCCCTGCAGGCGGTGCATGTCTCCAACCAGAGCCTGATCTACCGCGTGCGTCCGGAAGCGCAGAGCCGCCTGACGGCGGGCTATATGATCTTCTATTCGATCGGCAGTGCGGCAGGCTCGCTCGGCTCCACGCTGGTCTATGCCTCCGCCGGCTGGATAGGGGTCAGCCTGGCGGGGGCGGGCATCAGTGCGCTTGCCCTGATGTTCTGGGCTGCAACCCGTCATCGCACGCCGGCCGGAGCGATGGCAGAGGCGGGGCAACATTAAGCCCTTGATGATGGGCATGCATGGCCCCGGCGATGACATCAAAATCCTCCGGGCTGATGGCTAGCACCCCGAAGCGGAACTGGTAGCCCCAGTTCTGCCTGCCCCTGGTGAAGCTGAGACTGTCGAGCAGCGGGCGGATGTCCGCTTCCGTGGCATCGAACCAGCCAATATTGCGACGCCACGGCACGAATCCTCCGCCCATGTCGTGGCGGTAGGCGTCTTCCGCCTGCACCATGCCGATGGCGGTGAAAGCCTGCAGGCGGTCCTTGCCGCCGAATATCTCGGTCGGCGAATAATAGACCACCCCGTCGCCGGGCTTGATGCGCTTCAGCGGGCCTTCCTTGCCATGGCAAACCTGCATGAAGCCGTCCTGCAGGCCGCGGCGGACATGGTCCGCCGAAGCAACTGCGATCCAGTGGCCGCTCATTGCGCCGTTCCCTGTGCCGGGGTAGCGGCAAACATCCGCAGCCGGTGACCATCCGGATCGAGGGCAACAAAAGTATAGCCGAAATCCATGTGCACCGGCGCCTGAACGATCGGCAACCCGCGTGCCGCCCAGTCCCTGTGGGTTGCCTCGACTTCGCTGTCCGTATCCACGCTGAACACGAGTTCGCTGCCGGAGCCAATGCTGGTAATGGCCGGTTCAACCTTGTCATGCGCCCAGACGCCGAGCAGCAAGCCGGAGTCGAGGGCAAACATGGCAAAATTGATCGTTTCTTCAAGCGGTTCGCGCTTGAGCAGATCCGCATAGAAGGCGCGGCTGACAGGGGCATTGGCAACGTAGAGAATGATGAGATTGGGGTTGGCCACGGCATTTCTCCTTCAGGTTGTGACGGGAACACCATAAAACGGCATGCTGCCAGTTTCTGGCAGTAGTGATCAGCGCGGCTGGGCGATGCCCTGCGCGTCGCGCCACTCCTGCAAAAGGACCTGCCGGCGCTTGGGATAGCGTATGTCCGTTGCTTCGAGCCGCGACAGCCGGTCCGTGCGGAAATGCCGGAAATCCTGGCGCAGTTCACACCAGGCAACGATGACGCGCATTTTGTCGAAGAAACCCAGCGCAAAGGGCCAGATCAGGCGGCTGGATTGACTGCCATTGCCGTCGCGATAGGTGATATCGAGCTTGCGCTCGTTGCGGATCGCTTTGCGCACGTCGGCAAGGTCGACGCCATCGGTTGCCGATCCGTCCCCGGGACCCACCAGCAGGGCAGAGGTGTCGACGCTCTCTCGCAGGTCGTCCGGCAGCACCGCCGCGATTTTGTTTAGGGCATCGCGCGCCGCCGTTGAAAGCCGGTTATCCGGCTGTTTGGCCACCCAGCGCGAGCCGAGCACCAGCGCTTCGATCTCCTCTTCGGTGAACATCAGGGGCGGCAGCATGAAACCGGGGCGCAGCACATAACCGAGGCCGGGCTCGCCCTCGATATGGGCGCCCTGCGCCTGCAGGGTGGCGATATCGCGATAGAGCGTGCGGATGCTGATGCCGGTTTCCTCCGCCAGCACCTTGCCGCTGACCGGACGGCGATAGCGGCGCATGGTCTGGATCAGGTCGAGAAGGCGCTGGGATCGGGACACGGTTACTCACCTGCGGGGATGCGTTGTCACATCATGCCATATTTTGGCAGTGGTTGGAAATTCAGAGTCTTGGCCGGTCGTTGATGACGTTTTGCAATCTGGACAGTTGCTTTGAAAGCCAGCAGGTATTTTCGCATACAAGGCCGGTGATATGGATGACGTTCTGAAATTCTTTTTGCGGAGAACGGTCGAAAATTGCCGCGTGATGCGCAATGTCATTGCGAAAGCGCCGCATGCCATCCAGATGGGCACGGATACTTTCACGGCTTTCTCGCGGATCCGCATGCGGGAATGCGGCCCTGACCCCCTGCGCCCATAACTGCTTGTCGTAGGCGGCGGTCATGAGGGAGACCCAAAAGCCGAGTGACAAGCCGGCGACAATGTGGTCCTGACTGAGCATTGCGGCATGCTTCTTTTGCTCCCTTCGCTTGGTATCGATCAGTTCATCCTTCATTCGCGCCGGAAGAAGATTGATGAACCGGGGATTCTCGTACCAGCGGTTGTGAAATCGTCCGACGACCGGCTTTTGAATTGCATTACGCGCCGCGACTTCCGCGAATTGCATCGGCAGATACAAGGATTCGCAAAGACGCGCGTTCCAGATGTAGAGGCGGAGTGCCAGATGCCGGTCGCCTCCAGCGGCTGGCAGGTAGCGAGCGAGGCGGGCCGGAGACAGTGTGCTTTCGATGTCGGAGTGGACGGCCGGCACGCACGAAAACGGATATTGCATTCCTTTCCACCGTATCTTAAATTTCGAGCATGAGCTGCGGATGTGATCACTGCGCCAAGCGCAAATCTGCTGCAGACAAAAGTGAGGGCGGGCCGGAAGGCGCCGCCTTCGTCTTTTCAATCCCTTCAGATCTGCATATTGCGCGTTTGGAAGCTATACGATTTTGGTCGTAGTCGCATCAAACCTTGTTGGCTTCCAGATAGGGCGCATAGAGGCTGCCGTCGCTGGCTGAACGCCGGAATTCCAGCACCCGCTGGCAAAAGGCGTCGAGCTCCGGATCGTCGGTCAGCACGTTCAGGATGAAACCGGTTTCGTCCCGTGCCGCGCTGCCGCCGTGATGGCCGGTGCGCTCGATCCAGAAGCTGGGGAAATTCTGGCGCGGCCGGCATGAATTGGATGAACTGACGGCATATTGGTTGAGCCAGGCATAGCCCTGGATCAGCGGCTGGATCGCATGGGCCTCGATCCGGTCGCGCGATACATTGTCCGTGTAGCAGGAATGGAAGACCAGCTCGACCTTGCCGGCGTGTTCCTGCCAGAGTTCGGGAAAGGCCCAGTCGAGGCAAATGAGAAAACCGCAGCGCACGCCCTTGATATCGAGAGCCAACGGCGTGTCGCCCGGCGCAAAGGCGCGCAGATCGTTGATCGAGCAGCGCCGCTTGTCATAGCGCCCGGCAATCGCTCCCGTATCGTCAAACACGAACAGCGCATTGGTGGGCCGGGTGTGCGCGTGATCCCAATGCACCGAACCGGTGACGATCCAGATCGCGTGGGCGCGGGCCGCCTCGATAATCCTGTCCATGGCGGCGTTGAGCGTTGCCCATTCGAAATCATCCCAGGATGGCCATGTCGCGGCGCCATAGCCGGAGAGGGCGCATTCGGGAAAATGCACGACATCAGCACCGGCAGACGCGGTGCGGGCGATGAGATCGAGCATGTGGGCCAGATTGGCGTTGATGTCATGCGAAACCGGAAACTGGCAGGTGGCCACCGTCAGCCGGGCAGGCTTGCCGCGCGCGGAAGGCGGGACATCCCAGACGTAGTCGGCGCGTTTTTTCTTCACGGGCTCTTCCTTCGACTCACCAGCACCATGGAGTTTACCCGATTGCCGCTTATGCAAGAACCGGTGCGCTGCGCTGGCAGCGGACATTTTCGGTGGCAAGACACTTAAGTCAACAATTAAGTATTAGTTGCGTGATCGTCAATCGCGTGATACTTAAGCAATCACTTAATGAATTGACCGGCAAGGGAGGACATCATGACCGGAGGTTCCGTCAACCATGCAACCATCATTGTCGAGCGCACCTATGATGCCTCGCCGGAGCGCGTATTCGCTGCCTGGTCCAGTGTCGAGGCGCTCCTGCGCTGGAACGCCATGGGCGATGGCTGGTATGCAGCCTATGATCACTTCGATTTTCGTATCGGCGGCGGTGACATCTTCCGTTTCGGCAAGACCGGCGGCGAAACCTATATCAGCACCAGTTCCTACCAGGATATCGTGCCGAATGAACGGATCATTTCCGCCGGCACGATGAGACGCGAAACGACGCCCATTTCCAGCAGCATCGTGACCGTTGACCTCACGCCGTCGGGCAAAGGCTGCCGCCTCATCCTCACCGAACAGGCGGCCTTTCTCGATGATGAGGACAAGCCGGAATACCGCCGGGCCGGCTGGAGCGCCATGCTCGACAATCTCGGCGAGGCATTGAAAAGCCAAGCCGCACCGGCCTGATCAGGGCGCTGAAACGATCCATTCGGCAAAGGCGGTCATGGCTGGTGTCGGCGTGCGCGATTGCAGCCGCGTCAGCCAGTAGCTTCCCAGCGAGATCGAGGTCTGGAACGGCTGTTCGATGGCGCCTGCAGTCAGGTGGCGTGAAAACATCATCGGCGGCGCAAGCGCAACGCCGATCCCCTGCAGGGCGGCTTCCATCATGGCCAGGGACGAGTCAAACACGATGGCTTTGTTCAATTGCGGCGAGGCGGGAACATTGGCCGCCGCGAACCAGTTGTTCCACTCATCCATGCGATAGCTTCTAAGCAGCGTGTGACTGGCAAGATCGGCAGGCTCCAGCAGCGTCTCGGCCAGTTGCGGCACGCACAGCGGCGAAAGCGGTGCCTCGAACAGGCGGGTCGCATCCGTACCGTGCCAGGCGCCGTTGCCGAACCGGATGGCAAAATCCAGCCCTTCAGCCGCCATGTCGACGCGATTGTTGTTGGTCGACAGCCGAACCTCGATAAAGGGAAACTGCCGCTGGAAATCCGGCAGTCTCGGCAGGAGCCAGCCGACGGCGAATGTGCCGACCGCGCCCAGAAACAGCAGCTCGCGGACCTGTCCGCCCTCGATCCGGTCAAGCGTGTCTGCCATCCGGTCGAAGGAACCGGTGACCACGGGCAAAAGTGCTTCGCCTTCCGCCGTTATCTTCAGGCCGCGCGGCAGGCGCAGAAACAGCGGTACGCCCAGGCGCATTTCCAGGCTCTTCACCTGCTGGCTCACCGCAGCCTGCGTCACGCACAATTCGATGGCCGCGCGGGTGAAGCTCAGGTGCCGTGCGGAAGCTTCGAAGGCTCTGAGGCCGTTGAGGGGGAGAAATGGCCGAACCATGGATACCCTAATTTTTCTTATGTCTGCCCCGAGATATCATGTTTTGACAGGGCATCCCAGCCGGTTAGATAGATGCGGCTCAGCAGGTCTGCGGTGCATTGCGGAAGCCAGTCTTATGTCAGGCGATCTCCATGACCAGCACCTGCGGGGTTTTCAACCGGCGCGCAATCCGCGCCGGTCGCGGACCCGTCCACAATGCCGAACCAGCAAAGGAAGTCGAAGAAATGCCAGCGAAAGCCACCAGAGTTCTGCTCTCCATCCTGTTTGCCGCCTGTGCGCCCGCCGCCACGGGGCATGCGGCCGACAAACCGGCGACGGCAGTCAGGGCCGTCGTGGATGCGGCAATCAGGCCGGTCATGGAAAAATACAATATTCCCGGAATGGCCGTCGCCGTGACGATCAAGGGAAAGCCCTATCTGTTTGACTACGGCGTTTCCTCCCGGGAAACCGGCAAGCCGGTCACGGCCGATACGCTCTTCGAGATCGGATCGATCAGCAAGACCTTCGTGGTCACGCTTGCGGCCTATGCGCAGGCAAACGGTCAGCTTTCCCTGTCGGACAAGACCAGCAAGTATCTGCCGTCCATGCGGGATACGGCCTTCGGCAATGTCAGCCTGATGCATCTTGGCACCCATACGCCGGGCGGCTTCCCGGTGCAGGTTCCCGACGAGGTGAAGAACGACGACCAGCTGATGAGCTATCTGCAGAACTGGAAGCCGGCCTACGCCGCCGGAACATACCGGACCTATGCCAATCCGAGCATCGGCATGCTGGGTTACATCGCGGCAAAGGCGATGAACCGGAATTTTGCAGCGCTGATGGAAGGCCAGCTGTTTCCGGCCCTTGGCTTGAAAAGCACCTATATCAACGTGCCGGACACCAAAATGGCGGACTATGCCCAGGGTTATACCAGGAAGGATGTCCCGGCCCGGGTGAGCAAGGCAGTCCTTTCCTCGGAAGCCTATGGTGTGAAAACCACAAGCACCGACCTGATCCGCTTCCTGGAAGCAAACATGAAAATGGCCAGGCTGGAAGGCAAGCTGCAGCGGGCGATCGCCGATACGCATACCGGCTATTTCAAGGTCGGCGCAATGACGCAGGATCTGATCTGGGAACAATATGCCTATCCGGTCGATCTGAAGACGCTGCTGCGCGGCAACTCTCCCGACATGCTCAAGCCGATGCCGGTGACCGCGCTGACGCCGCCGCAGCCTGCCCGCGACGATGTGCTCATCAACAAGACAGGTTCCACCAACGGCTTCGGTGGCTATGTCGCCTTCGTGCCGAAAAAGCAGTTCGGCATCGTCATTCTGGCCAACAAATACTATCCCAATGAGGACCGCATCCGCATGGCCTATCAGATACTGACACGGCTGGATGCCAACAACGGCGCGAGCGAATAAGGGATGCCCCGGCGGGCCGTGCGAAGGTGTTTTCACATATTCGCACGGCCGGTTTTTATATGTGATCGCCCGCGTCCCCCATGCCATTGCTGCGCCATATTGATTATTCATCTCTGGTTCATGGGATTAGACTTAAGTCTATTCCCAAGGGACTTAACATGTCGAAATGCACGTTCACTCAGGGCGCATTTCACTGGAGGCACTATGAAAAAGTTGATGTCAGCTCTTTTTGCCGTCGTGATGTCGATCGGAGCCCTCGGAGCAGCCGGACCGGTGTCCGCCGCCCCGATGACTGTCGAAAAGCCCATCACCGCAACAGGGCCAGCGGCTGCAGACAGCAATGTGCAGCGCGTTCAGTATTACCGCGACTATTACGATCGCCGCTACGACCGCCGCTATTATCATCGCTATGACCGCCGCTGGGATCGCCCGTACTGGCATCACCGCCATGATCGCAGATGGCGCCGTATCTGACGGACAAACAGCAAAACCCCGGCCGAAAGCCGGGGTTTTTCGTATGCGAACCAATCTCTGTCATACGAAAATGTGATCGTATGGGGCGGGTGCAATCCGGGATGTTTACTGTAGGGTTCGGACCCGAGAATGCCCCTGAAAACCCTTGAAGCCACATGTTTTTGAAGCCACGAGAGTTGGAGACATCCATGAAGAGACTGATTGCATTCGCTGCGGCGCCTTTGCTGGCCATGACAGTGTTTTCGGCTGCCGCAGGCGCTGATCCGATTGCGGACCGGCAGGCGATTATGAAGGACCAGGGCAAGACCATCGGCAGTATCGCCCCGATTGCCAAAGGCGAAAAGCCGTTTGATGCGGCTGCGGTGCTGGCGGCTCTCAGCAAGCTGAACGAGGATGCGCAGAAGATCGATCCGGCAGCGCTGTTTCCGGCCGGCAGCGACACCGGCGGCGAGACCACCGCTTCGCCGAAAATCTGGGAAGACAATGCGGGCTTCGTCGCTGCTGTAAACAAGTACAAGGCCGATGCCGCCGCGGCGGCTGCCGCCAAACCGCAGGACCTTGACAGCTTCAAGCTTGCCTTCGCGCAGGTCTCGCAGAATTGCGGCGCCTGCCATCAGACATTCCGCATCAAGAAGAACTGATCGGACAGGCGGGGGAGACACAATGATCCGCAAGCTGCTGCTGCTCGTCATTGTGGCTGCCCTGGCCGGGGGCGCCGGATTCTGGTTGCTGTCGGCGCCGTCGCGGGTTGATCCGGCACGGCTTGCCGCCGCGGCTCCCGGTGATGCCAAGCGCGGCGAACGGGTATTCTGGGCGGGGGGCTGCGCCTCCTGCCATGCCGCGCCGGGCGCCAGAGGCGATGCGCGCCTGGTGCTGGCGGGCGGCCATGAGCTGGTCACGCCGTTCGGTACCTTCGTTACCCCCAACATTTCTCCCTCCGGCAAGGGCATCGGCGCCTGGTCATTCGAAGACCTGGCCAATGCCATGCTCGCCGGGGTATCGCCGGATGGAAGGCACTATTATCCCGCCTTTCCCTACACCTCCTATGCGCGCATGCAGGTGCAGGATATCGCCGATCTCCATGCCTACCTGAAAACGCTGCCGCCGTCGGACAATGTGGCGGCGGATCACCGGCTGCGTTTCCCCTTCACCGTTCGCCGGGGATTGGGGCTGTGGAAGCGGCTCTATCTGGCATCCGATCCGGTTCTCACGATCGCCGATGCCACGGATGCGATCAAGCGCGGCCAGTATCTGGTGGAAGGCCCCGGCCATTGCGGCGAATGCCACACACCGCGCAACGCCATTGGCGGGCTGGACAAGAGCCGCTGGCTGGCCGGTGCAAAGGCGCCCGAGGGCAAGGGTGTCGTGCCCAACATCACCGGCGGCGAGGGCGGTATCGACCGCTGGTCGGAAAAGGATATCGCCTATGCCCTGGAAAGCGGGTTTACGCCCGATTTCGACTCGCTCGGCGGGTCCATGACCGATGTCGTGCTGAACACGGCGCATCTGGAGCCGGCCGACCGGGCGGCGATTGCGGCTTACCTGAAAGCCATTCCTGCTCATCCCCGGGGTTTCCCCAAGCCCTGAACGCACGCCGCCGGGATTGCCTTTCGGCCAAACGATTTCACTCCATCCGGCTTGGCAGGGCATGATTTTCCCGATCCCGCCCATTGTTCAATATTTATGACGTCGATCCGGTTCCGCGTTTACCCCATCCTTGCGTGTGAGGTGTCTGCCCGTGGCAGCCCGCAGGAGATGGAAAGGATGGCATCGATGGTTACACTCAGACAGACTCTTTCGTTGATCGGGGCGGCGGCCGTGACTGCGCTCGTGCCGTTGACCGTCCGGGCGGCCGCTACGGTGCCGGTCAAAACACTGCGCATCGGCTGGCAGAAGAATGGTGTCCTCGCCCTGGCCAAAGGAACGGGGGCGCTGGAGAAACGCTTTGCGGCGCGCGGCATCGCCGTGAGCTGGGCCGAATTCTCCTCCGGTCCGCCGCTGCTGGAGGCGCTGGGTGCCGGTGCGGTCGATTTCGGTCCGACCGGCGATGTGCCGCCGCTCTTTGCGCAGGCCGCGGGCGGCAATCTGGTCTATGCCGGCACCTACAAGGGCTCGCCGGACGGATCGGCCATTCTGGTGCGCAAGGATTCGCCGATCAACAGTCTTGCCGATCTCAAGGGCAAGCGTGTTGCCTTCAAGCGCGGCTCGAGCGCACACAATTTTACGGTCAAGGCGCTGCGCACGGCGGGCCTGTGGGTGAACGACATCACGGCGTCGGACCTGTCGCCGCCGGATGCGGCGGCGGCCTTTTCCTCCGGCCAGATCGATGCGTGGTCGATCTGGGACCCCTATCTGGCGGTTGCCGAAAAACGCCCCGAAACCCGTATTCTGGCAACGGGCAGGGGAATCGTCGACAGCTGGTCGTATTTCCTCAGCAATGGCGATTTCGCCGCTGCCCATGGCGATATCCTAAACGATGTGCTGGACGAACTCGCGCGGGTTGGCCGGGTGGCGCAGGACAATCTGGACGAGACCGTCGCCGCCCTGTCGAAAATCACCAGCGTGCCTGAGGATATCCAGAGGGTCACGCTGACACGCGACGGTGTCCGGCTGGGCGACGTGACGCCCGTCACAGCCGAGGCCGTCGCCTATCAGCAGGCCCTGGCGGATGAGTTCTATGAGCTGAAGATCATTCCCAAAAAACTCAACGTCAGCGATATCGTCTGGAAGGGCAGGCCCGCCTGAGCTGCCCATTCCGGGGGGAATCAGGACTTGCTGTCCTCATTGCGCAGATTGGCATTGACGCGATTGAGAAAGGCCACGAACTGCGCCGTCTCGCCGGCGGAAAAACCCGTCATGGCCAGAATGTTGCCCTCGTTCAGCGCCGCATAAGCCTGCGGCAGGCGCTCGAAGGCGAGCGCGGTGAGCTCGATGATCTGGCTCCGCCGATGGGCCGGATCGGGCTTGCGCTGAATGAAGCCGTCCCGTTCCATCCGGGCCAGCGCCTGGGCCATGGACGGCTGTTCCACCTGCAGCAACCGGGCCAGATCGGCCTGCGTCGATGCTTCGCCATTCTTCACCGCCACCAGAATCGGGAGATAGGCCGCGCCGAGACCAAGCGGCCGCAGCCGCTCCTCGCCTCTGCGCATCAGCTCTCGCGCTGCCTGCTTGATGAGGAAAGATGGGGTTTGTCTCGGGTCCGGGCCGGGCATGGCGATTCTCCTTGCATAGGACCCTATGATAGAATAATAGGACCCTATGCAATCTACCAGTGAGATGATGAACATGTCAAAGAATTCAGGGATCGCCATTGTCGGCGGTGGCCCCGGCGGGCTGTTGCTCGCGCGTATGTTGTATCTGAAGGGCGTCGCCTTCACCGTCTATGAGCGGGATGAATCGCCCGTGCATCGCGGGCAGGGCGGCATGCTCGACCTGCATCCCGGAACCGGGCAGTACGCCATGAAGCGGGCCGGGCTGTTTGCCGAGTTTCAGCATTTTGCGCGCTACGAAGACCAGGGCACGCGGCTTTATGACAAGCACGGCCTGCTTGTGTACAAGGACGATGCCTCCGACGGGGACCGCCCGGAGATTGACCGCAGCCAATTGAGAGACCTGCTTTTGCGGTCCATTCCGGCAGATAGTGTTCGCTGGGGCTGCCGTTTGACGGAAGCCCTGGGATGCGATGACGGCACGTTCGAACTGCATTTCGGCAACGGTTCCGTCGCCCGGCATGACTTCGTTGTCGGAGCTGACGGCGTTGGGTCAAGGGTGCGTGCGCTGGTGTCGAACGAAAAGCCCCGGCATATCGGACTGACCCTCTATGAACTTGCGATCGACGGTGCCGACGCGCGCCATCCCGATATCGCGGCGCTGGTCGGACACGGCACGATGATTGCCAAGGGCGACGGCAAATCGATCTTCGCGCAGCGCAACGCCAATGCGCATATCCGCGTCTATGCGGCGCTGCGGGGCAAGGAGAAGCCGGGGTTCGAGGCGACGAAGGAAAGCCTTGCCGCGCAGTTCGCCGGCTGGGACGGCAGTCTGCTGCAGCTCATAGAATCGGCAAAAGACACGGTGCGGCCCTGGCCGATTTGCGCGCTGCCCGTCGGGCACTGCTGGCAGAGCCGCGCTGGTGTGACGCTGATCGGCGATGCGGCGCATGTCATGCCACCGGCGGGCGAGGGCGGCAATCTGGCGCTGCGCGATGCCGCCGATCTCGCCGATGCCTTGACCGGGGACGAGGACCGGAACACGGCTGTGCGGGCTTACGAAGCCACGATGTGGGAACGGGCCGCGACGGCTGCCAGCAATGCAATGCAGGCGATGGACGACGGTTTTGCCGAGGACAGTCTGGAAGCAACGATGAAGCGGATCAGCGGCACGGCCTGAACTCAGCGCCTGTTGCACCCGATCAGCACGGAGTTCCCGTCGACATATTTGCTGCGCATGGTGTAGAGCCAGCCGCGGCATTCTTCCATCGTACGGAAGCAGCGAAAGTCGGAAACCGGCACATTGTCGCTGCCCATGGAAATGATCGGATTGTCGGTCGTGCCGGAATAGCGGCCGACGATCACACCTGATCCGCGCGGCGGGTTGTTGCAGCGCTGCCCGGCAAATTCGCTGACATTCTTGCGAACCGCTGCCTGCACCCCGGTTGTATCCAGAACCGAAAGCAGGGGTTGGGCGGCGAACGCCACGCCGAGCATCAGGACAAGAACGCTTCGTTTCATCATAAACCTCCGCAGTGAACCAAGTCTGACATTGCTTCCCCACAAACGCTTTGTGCCTTTATAGCCGAAACCGCAGCACGTGTAACCGCGACCCGGTGCATGGGCGAACACATCTGCGCGACCCAACCGCCCGCTGGTGTCAACGGGCGGCGGGGATGATGTGCCCGTGATCAGGCGGCGGTCTTGTTCACGAGCTTGAGGGCATAGGCATAGACATAGGCGACTTCCTCCAGATGCGAGAAGCGGCCGGAGGCGCCCGCATGCCCCGCATCCATGTTGACGCGGAACAGCACGGGATGATCGTCGGTCTTGAGCTCGCGCAATTTGGCCACCCATTTGGCCGGTTCCCAGTAGGTGACGCGCGGATCGGTCAGCCCGGCAACCGCCAGAACAGGCGGATAGGCCTGCGCCCGGATATTGTCGTAGGGCGAATAGGACGCCATGTAGGCATAGTCCGTCGGCGAGGTGATCGGATTGCCCCATTCGGTCCATTCGGGCGGGGTGAGCGGCAAGGTATCGTCCAGCATCGTGTTGATGACGTCGACAAAGGGCACTTCGGCGATGATGCCGCCAAACGCCTCCGGCGCCATGTTGGCAACGGCGCCCATCAGCAGGCCGCCGGCAGAGCCGCCATGGGCAATGGTGCCTTGCGGGTTGGTAAAGCCTTCCGCTACGAGATGGCGGGCGACCGCGATGAAATCGCTGAACGTGTTCTTCTTGTGCAGGCGCTTGCCGTTCTCGTACCAGGCATAGCCCTTGTCCTTGCCGCCGCGAATATGGGCGAGGGCGTAGATGAAGCCGCGATCGACGAGCGACAGGCGCGTGGTGCTGAAACTTGCCGACATGGTCGAGCCGTAGGAGCCATAGCCGTAGAGCAGGCAGGGTGCGGAACCATCCAGTTTCGTATCGCGATGATAGACGATGGAAACCGGCACGGTTTCGCCGTCCGCCGCCGGAGCCAGCAGCCGCCGCGTGACATAGTCGTCCGGGTTGTGGCCGGAGGGGACTTCCTGGGTTTTCAGCAGCGTGCGCTCGCGCGTGCGCATATTGTAGTCGTAGAGCTGCGATGGCGTGGTCATGGAGGAGTAGGAGAAGCGGATGACCTCGCTGTCATATTCGGGGCTTCCCTGCAGGCCGAGGGAAAACGCCTCTTCGTCAAAGGCGATGGCGTGTTCCTCGCCCGTGTGGCGGTTGTGGATCATGATGCGCGGCAGGCCGTTTTCCCGCTCCAGCCAGACCAGATAATCCCTGTAGGCGCCGTGGCCGAGCAGCAGGCGTCCCGGCTTGTGCGCCACCACCTCGGTCCAGTTGGCCGGTTCCGGCGCGGTGACCGGCGTGCTCATGATCTTGAAATCCTTGGCACCGTCGATGTTGGTGAGGATGTAGAAGACATCGCCGCCTTCGGTCATGCTGTATTCCACGCCGGATTGGCGCGCGGCGACAAGTCGGGGTTCGGACGCGGCATCCCTGGCATCGAGCAGCCAGACTTCCGACGTTTCGTGATCGTGACAATCGATGAAGATGAAATCATCGAGCGCGCTGCCGCTGACGCCCATGAAAAAGCCGGGATCCATTTCCTCATGGATCAGGCGGTCCGCGCGCTCCGGCTGGCCGAGCACGTGGTAGAACAGGCGCGACGGGCGATGGTTGGCATCCACCTTGGTGTAGTAAAAGCCGGTTGACTGGGCATTCCACACGCCGTCGCCCGATGTTTCCGTGACCACATCGGTTGCGTCGGCCAGCGTCGTCAGATCGCGCACCCGCAATGTGTAGAACTCGGATCCCTTGTCATCGAAACCCCAGATCATCTTGGCGTGATCCGGCGAATGATCGGCGGAAGCCAGGCTGAAATAGGCCTTGCCTTCGCCTTCCAGATCGCCGTCCAGCAGCATCGTCTCGGCGCCGCCGTCGCGCGGTATGCGGAAGAAGCGCGGATGCTGGCCGCCGGTCTTGTAGGACGTGCCATAGGCAAATGGGCCGTCCTTGGAGGGGACCGAGGAATCGTCTTCCTTGATCCGCCCCTTCATCTCGTCGAACAGGGTGCTCTGCAGCGCCTTCGTGTCGGCCATCAGCGCGGTTTGATAGGCGTTTTCCGCTTCCAGGTGGTTGCGGATGGCCGGATCAAGCACCGACGGATCCTTGAACACGTCCTGCCAGTTGTCGGCGCGCATCCACGCATAGTTGTCGACACGGGTTATGCCGTGGCGCGTGTCCGATACCGGGTGTTTGGCTGATTGCGGGGCGGGAAGAGAGGTGAAACGTGATGTTTTGGTCATGAAATACTCTCAGTACAGTGGATGGAACAGGCTGATGACTTTGCAACGGAACAATGTCGCACTTTGCCGGAGAACACGATGACAATCACATCTGCGAAGGATTCGTCAATCCTGCCTGTCCGCAACAGCGCCTTGCTCCGGGCGTGCCGATAGACGAGATCCGCCGGTTCATCTGCGAATACTGTGGCGCTCCGCCTGCAACACTATTGCCGAGCTCGCGCCCCGTCGCCAATCCGGTGACGGAAGTCGCGTCTTTTGCTGGTTTTACACCCGTTCGGCCTCTGATCCGGGCGCCCGAGCAGGATTTTTCGCGCATATTTCCACGTAATTTGTCTTTTTGATCAAAAACAGAATTACTTAATATTGTCTCATGTTGCACTAAAGTAGGTCTGGCACTGCACTGAGCGGCCTCCGTTGTTATAGAATGCTTGTGAAATGCGGATTGGTTCCTCATTTTTGCCATTTTTGGTCTTAGTGGTGTTGTGCGGATGTTCACGTGTGAACATTTATGTTATCATATGTGCAGCGGGATTTTAGCTTTCCTGGCCCAATCAGCACCAGGTTCGCAGTAAATTCAATATCAAGGAAAAATTACAAATATTTCTTTTTTAGGTGAAGTATTGATTTGACAATTAGAGCTCCATCCTGAATACAGTGTCGTCATCAGTGTCAGGGTTTCTGATATTTGCAGATTTATACTGCTTGCTTTCCCGTGTAATACCAACTTTTCAAATTAGATGAAGGATTTGGACTTTGATGACAACATTCGACAATTCAAATACAGCTGCTGGAGACGTTCTCCTGGAACTGACCGCTGAATTGGTTGCTGCTTACGTAAGCAACAATTCAGTGCCATCTGGCGATCTTCCCGCGCTTATCGCTGATGTCCACGCTGCTCTTGGTCGGGTCGGCAGTGGTGCAGAAGCAGTGGTCGCGATTCAGGAAAAGCCAAAACCTGCAATCAACCCGAAGAAATCCGTTGCGGATGACTACATTGTCTGCCTCGAAGACGGCAAGAAGTTCAAGTCTTTGAAGCGTCACCTGATGACCCATTACGGTCTGACGCCTGAGCAGTACCGTGAAAAGTGGGATCTGGATGCTTCCTATCCGATGGTTGCACCCAATTACGCTGCTGCGCGCTCGCGTCTGGCCAAGAACATGGGCCTCGGCCGCAAGCGCAAGAAGGCTGCTTGACAGCAAGCGGTTCAGACTATTTGCAAGACGGCGCCTTCGGGCGCCGTTTTGTTATCCGGGCTCCATTTTTCCGGGCATAGGCGCCGGCACGGATTTCAGCCCCTCATGGATTTCAATAAAGTGTCCAGGGCTTGCTTGAGACCGATATGACGATTGAGGTCGTAGCTCCAGTGCCCCTTGCCGCCCTTGATCCTCTCTCTTTCAATCAAACGCTTTAACCGCCTGCAATAGGTCTGCTTCTCGGCCGCACCAAGCGCGATCACCGCGTCAAGATCTTCGCCGCAGAGGATTTGCAGCGCCAGGCGTTGCCGCGCCATGCTGCGCTGCGCGTCCCTCGCAGCCAGGAATGCCGCCCTCTGCCTCGTCCATTCGCTCTGAGCCATGTTTCCGTCCTCGATGGTGGATGGACACACTTTGCCTTGGTTTAAGGAGTGTAGGACAAAAGTCCTAGATTGCGTGGGTGGTTTCAGAAAAGAATCCATGAAAACAATGACATGATGTTCGGGCGCGGGAAAACTTATCCACGGTCTTGCTGGGAATAATATAAGAAGATATTCCTATATACGAAGTGGAGCGAGCATGTCCGAGAATTTCCCCCATCTGATCCGCTCTGCCGCCGAGGCGCGGGCGATGATTGAGATCCTCCGTCAAGCCCGTCCGAAATCGAAGCCGGCGGAGCCCGTTGCCCGGGATGGGGGCGAACCGCCGGACGGCCGTCTTTTTCATGTCTGCGACGGCGTCATCGACATTCTCGCCAGCTTCTTCAATGTCAGCGGCCGCGAACTGCGCGCGCATTCCCGTTGCGAGCGGTCGGTGGCCCGCGTCCGGCAGATCGGCATGTATGTGGCGCATGTCACGCTGTCGCTGACCATGACGGAGGTTGGGCGTGCCTTCGGGCGCGACCGCAGCACGGTCAACCATGCCTGTCATCTGATCGAGGATATGCGCGACGAGCCGGAGTTCGACCGGGTTGTGCAGACTCTTGAAAACATTCTGCGGGCGGCGTTCCTGCGCAGCGGCATGGTGCGCCAATGAGCGTCCGGGGCAAAAGCGCTACCGGCGTGCGCCGGGTGCTGTGCTTTCTGGCCAAGGCTGCCGCAGAACCTGCAACTGCGGACAATGGCAAGATGACGCTGGAAAGTGCAGGGGGCGGCGCGATTTCCATCGGGACGGCGGTGCTTGACCATGTCCTGCGCGAAGGACTGGCGCGCTCCGCTGACGGTATGCTCATCATCACCGATGCGGGCAGGGCGTTCCTGCGCCGGCTGGGTGGCGGGGCCGATGCCTTCGCCGCCCAGCATCGCCTTGAAACGCTGGCGGCACCGGGCAACCGGCCCGGCGCGGCACGGGTCCGGCGCAACGAAGCGGAATCGCCGCTCGGCCTGTTGCGCCGGCGCAGGGATTCATCCGGCGCCCCGCTGATCAGCGAGGCCGCCTTCAAGGCCGGTGAGCAATTGCGCAACGATTATACGCTCGGCAATTTCATGCCGCCGCTTGGCGCCAACTGGAGTGCCGTGGGAAGCGGTGCCAGCTGCCGATCCGGCAATGGTGTCCTGGAAATGACCGATGCCGCACTGGCGGCACGCCAGCGGGTGGAGCGGGCGCTGGATGCGGTCGGGCCGGAACTGTCCGGCGTGCTGGTGGATGTCTGCTGCTTTCTCAAGGGCCTTGAGGTTGTCGAGCGGGAACGGCAGTGGCCCGTCCGTTCCGCCAAGCTCATCCTCAAGACGGCGCTGGCGGCATTGGACAGACATTACTGCCCGCCATCGCCCGCCCGGCGCAATCCGCGCATCATTCACTGGGGAGCGGGGGATTATCGCCCTACGCTTGCGCGGTAGCAGCGCCGTTGTGCGTGGTTCGACAAGCTCACCATGAGGGATGTTGAGGGCGGCAGGGAGCCACTTTCTGCAACATCTGCAAGTGGCATTGCAGCCCATCTTTCTCCCTCATGGTGAGCTTGTCGAACCACGCACAACGCATTGGCGGGAATGCCCCGGTGAGAATCCCACTGTCAGGGAGTGTCGTCAGTGCTGCGTGGCGCTGGCTGATCCGAGGGCGGCCTGTGCCTCGTTGCGGATGCGGGCGACCATCGAGCGCAGGCCGTTGGAGCGCTGCGGCGTCAGGTTTTCGTTCAGGCCCAGCTTCTTCAGGATGGCTTCCGGATCGATAGCGAGGATTTCCGACGCCTTCCTGCCGGAATAGAGCACCATCATGATGGCGACGAGGCCGCGCACGATATGCGCATCGGAATCGCCGAGGAAATCGATGGCCGGATCGGCGCCGTCGCTCAGCGTGCTCTTCAGCCAGACCTGGCTGACACAGCCATTGACCTTGTGCGCCGCATCGCGGGCGGCATCCGGATAGGGCTTCAATTCGCGGCCGAGATCGATGACGTAGCGATAGCGGTCTTCCCAATCGTCAAGGAAGTCGAAATCCGCGATGATGTCGTCAATTGTCTGTGCCATAGGTCCAGTCTCGCATGTGATGTGGCACATATAGTGATGCGAAAGCCGGACGTCATCGTTTTTCCTGTCGCGCAGGCTACTTCTTTGCGATTGTGCCCGTTGTCTTGCCGTCGACGGCATTGGCCTGTTCGCGCTGGCGGACGGCCGCTTCCAGAATTTCGCGCATCGCCATCTCGCGCAGCTTGGCCTTGATCAGATCGCTCTTGTCCATAGCAGTGGCGGCATCGGCGGGGTCCCCATGGGCGGCGGCAACGGCCGCATCGGCGCCGTTGGTCTTGGCGCCCAGCTGCGTATCGAGATACTGATAACCGACCTTGGCCACTTCGCTGGCGCGAACGCCCGCATTGTTCAGGGCCGCCTTGCCGGTTTCGCAGGCATTGGGATTGCGCGTGCAGAACTGGCTGAGATCGCTGATCGTCTCGCGTGCGGCAAAGAAAGCCTCGAGCGGGCCGGGCTGGGCCGTCCCTTGCGGATTGTCCTTTGAGTCCACTGGAATGAACAGCGAAATCAAAAACATCCAGAAGCAGAACTTGATCGCAAACCTGATCAGGAAGAACATTTCAGATATCCTCTGCCAACACCGGAACCGCTTCCCAGGAGCAGCCCATGCCGAGACATTGCCACAGACAAGGCAAAAACCGGTTGAGACGCGGTTTTGCATTTGAGCGATCATAGAAACCAAGGATTAAGAAATCTTGGAGCCCGAAATGCCGGTTTTGCGATTCGACCGGCAAATCGCCGGCAACCCGAAACCCTTCATTTACCATGCATTGAAAAGCCCCCTCACATTCGGCTGAAACCGGTTGTGCGGGACATCTGCGTCCCCGGTTTTATCCTTTCCTTAAAGCCTCGTCTGCAAAAGTTAACGGCGACATTGAAATGACCGTGACGCATCCGGCCCCGGCCGGACCGTCCGGATAGCAGGAAAAAACTGGTGCCGATTCATTCCGTCACACTGCCCAGAATTGCTGATGCCTACCGGCGCCATTGCAAACGCTGGGTAAGCACATCTGTTGCCGGCGCAGCCGAACGCGACAGGGACGCCCGCATGGCCGGTGCCTTCCTCGCCATGCCGTTCCTGCTGGCCGTTGCGCTGGCCGCCAGCCACTCCCTGTTCAGTGAAGCCGGTGGCATGCTCAGCCTCGGTGTCGGTGTTTTTGCCCTGCCGATGATTTTCTGCGGAACGCTCTCGCTGGTTCGCAACAGTACCCGGCTGGGTCTGGCTGCGCTGGCATCCTACGGCGCTGCCATCGCGCTGATCGCCGTCATGGCGCCATCCGCCAATCTCCTGCTCTGGATCATGGGCGCGGCGATCCCGCTCGAAGCCTGGTTCGTCATGCGCTCGCAAAAGGCGCTTGTTCTCTCCGGCGGCATTGCCGCGGCGGTGCTTGCCGTTCTCCTCGGCGTGTCCGTGTGGATGGGCGGCAACGTTACCCTGACGGCATTCTCCCTGCTGGCCGCGCTCGCTTACGGGGCAACGCTGCTGGTCCGTTCCGCCGGTGCGCTGGTGGCGCGCGGTCAGGAAGCGCGCCGCGACGACCGTGTCGCCGATCTGGAGAGCGCCGTTGACGGCGTGGTGATCGGGCTTGGCCGCGACGGCATGATCACCGCATTGTCCTGCAAGGCGCAGGAGCATTTCGGCGTGGCCCGCAGCCTGCTGATCGGCACGGCGCTGGTCGACCGCGTGCACGTCTCGGACCGCGTGCATTTCCTGGCGTTCCTGTCGGATTTGCGCAGCGGGACGGCTGCCACGGCGGCGGAGATAAAGCTGCGCTGCGTTGCAGCTGGCGATGCGGCGAAACCGGCGCACACCGTGCGCTTTGCCACCTATCGCCTTTCCGGCGTGCCGCAGAGCCGGGACAATGGTTTCGTCGTCGTGGCAACGGATATTTCCGGCGCAGTCGCCGACCGCTTTGCGCTCGATGCCGCGCGCACGCAGGTCGAGACGGCTGAGGTGACCAAGGGCCGCTTCCTGGCTTCGGTCAGTCACGAACTGCGCACCCCGCTCAATTCCATCATCGGTTTCTCCGACGTGCTGCTGCAGGAAATCTGCGGCAAGCTGCCCGATGCGCGCCAGCGCGAATATGTCGAGCTGGTGCACCAGTCCGGCACGCATCTGCTTTCCGTGGTCAATGCCATTCTCGACGTATCCAAGATCGAGGCCGGAACCTACCCGATCATGGCCGAGCCCTTCGCCTTCAAGGATGCGGTGACCATGGTGCATGACATGATGGCGCATCAGGCCTCGCAGAAGAACGTGACGCTGTGCGACCGCGTCAGCCGCACCATCGGCACTGTTGTTGCCGACCAGCGCGCTATCCAGCAGGTGCTGATCAACCTGGTGTCCAATGCGGTCAAGTTCACCGAGAGCGGCGGCGTGGTCACCATCGACGCCGGGCTGCATGGCGACATGCTGGCCTTCTCCGTCAGCGATACCGGCATCGGCATTGCCGAGGCGGATCTGCTGACGCTCGGCCAGCCGTTCCGCCAGGTGCAGAACGATTACACGCGCAGGCACGAAGGCACCGGCCTTGGCCTTGCCACCGTCAAGGGCCTGATCGGCCTGCATGGCGGCCAGATGGACATCCGCAGCCGTCCCAGTGAGGGCACGGTGGTGAATGTTCTCATTCCACTCGCCGGTCCGCGGATCGAGCCGGTTCCGGCGGAACCGGTCAATATCGTCGAATTCCGGGCCGACGGCGACAGTGAGGGAGGTTCGCATGCGCAAGCCCGCAAATCGGCCTGACAGCAGGAAGCGCCGGGCGCCCAAGCGCGGCCATATGGCCCGTATCGCCATCGGGGCAGGCGGGCTGATTGCCCGCAACCCGACGATCACCGGCGGCGCGACGGCCTTTCTGGTGACCCTCGGCTTCATCTCCGCCAATGCGCTGTGGTACCAGCCGCAGGTGCATGACGGCGTGTTCTTCCGCACCCGGCCGGAACTGGTGTTCAAGCCGATCAAGCACGATGGCGGCGTATTCGGCACGCCGCAGAAGCAGAGCGCCGTCGATGCGCCGGTGCGCAAGGTCAATTCGGTTCCCGTGCCGCAGGGCAATCCTGATCCGGTCGCTGCGGCCATCAACAATGCCGCCGGCAATGGCGGCACGCCCGTGCTCGCACCCGGCGGCGATCCGGAAGTGGCGAAGATGCAGCAGAAACTGCTGTCGCTCGGCTTCTACAACGGCGCGGTCGACGGCCTCGCCGGCAAGGGTACCCGCGCCGCCATCGAGGCCTACCGCAAGGCCTCGGCCGACATGGGCATCGAGACGGCCCAGCCCGCCGTCGGCAGCGCCAGCGACACCACCGCCAGCATTGCGATCCCGGCCGCCAAGCCCGGCCACGACGCCGAAAAAGCCACCGTCCAGACCGTATCGGCCACCCCGGCCGACAAGCTGACGGCGGGCACCGCCCAGCAGCCCGCAGGCAACAGCCTCGCCCCGGCGGAGATCGTCCGCATCCAGGCGGGCCTGCGCGCCTTCGGCAATGACAAGGTGGAGATCGACGGCAAGGTCGGTGCCAGCACCAAGACCGCCATCCGGGAATTCCAGAACCTGTTCAAGCTGCCGGTCACCGGCGAGCCCGATGCGAAACTGCTGGCCAAGATGCAGGAAATCGGCCTGATCAACTGATGAGGCTGGGCATGGGCGGTCACGACATATGCGTCTGACATCGGAATTCTGGGTTTCCGCACTGGTGCGCCGCATCAACGGCAGCGGTGCCTTTGCCGCGCTTGCCAGCAGGGGCGCGGCGGAAGCCGGGGCGATCTTCATCAAGTTCCGCAACGCCGACGGCAGCTACGACCTGTTCGGCCCGGCGCCGCAGATGGTCTATGACGAGACCAAGCCGGACGAGCGGCAGTTCACCCTGCTGCAATCGGCCGTGGCTGAAGCCGAGGCGGATGCGGCGCTGGACAAGCAGAAACGCTGGGACCGGGATTTGTGGATCGTCGAGATCGAGGATTATCGCGGCGAGCGCGGCGCGCTGTTTCCGCTCGCCCGCGACTGACCACGGACGGAGGGTTGTTACGACACCCGGCGCTTGGCCGGGCCGGGCGCCGTGCCGCCGCGTTCGAAATCCGCCGCCATTTCCCGCAGTTTCTGCCGCAGCTTCTGCGAGTTTTCCTCGGTCTTCCAGCGCTGGATCGTCGCCTGCGCCTTGTCCTGGTCGATCTGGCGGTAGGATTGCACGAACAGGCGCAGCGAATGCAGATCCTTGTGCACGAGGCCGAACAGGCCGGTCAGCACCAGATGCGCCGCTTCCGCCGAAAGTCCAAGCGCGGCGAGCGCGATGGTCAGTTCGGCATTGAGCCCGTGGCCGATGATGCGTTCGGCGGTTTCACCGTCGAGATCGAGCGCCGTGGTGAAGGCGGCGCGGAATGTATGGGTTTCATCGAGCAGGGCGGCATCGATCAGCCGGTCGGCCAGGGCCTGATCAGTGGAATGGCCGGCATCGGATGCGCGCATCAAAGCGCGCAGCGCCTCGCGGGTTTCGCGCAGGCGCGGCGATTCGGGTTCGGCACGGTCCAAGGCTTCATTCTCCTCATGGGCGGGCAAACCGCTCTGCAGCGCCAGGGCGCGGTCAATGGCCGGGTCGTGAAAATGGCGCAGGGCCTGCAGCAGCGCGGCGTCCTCCACCGTGCGCCGCGCGATGACGCGGGCATGGCCGATACCCCTGTGCTGGATCAGGCCGATGAGATCGCCCGGCTTGAGCACCGGCGAGCGCAACAGCAGCGGCGCGGAAATATCCACATCATCCTCGGCGAGCGCCAGGATCAGGCGTTTGGGCGCATGCGGCATTTCAGAAAGGGCGGCGGCGGCATGGCGGCGCACGCGCGGCGAGGCGAGGGCGAGCAGCGGAACGGCGAGATCCTCCAGCTGCTGGGCATCGCTCTTTGCCGGTCTTGCGACGCAGCAGAAGGCGGTGATCGATGCGGTCAGGAGATCGTCAGCCTTGCTGCCGCCATTGCGGTCTTCAAGTGCCCGAAACTCAGGATACTTCACGAACACACTCCACTCGATTACGCACGACGCCAAACAATGGCTAAAATGAGCCATGAAGCGTTAGCAATCCGTTAACCCTGCGGGTGTCTAATGAAATTATGCGCGAAATGATCGCGCGCGAGCGGACCGGGACCGGTCCGCACCCCGGAAACGGGGAGCAAAGCAGCCAGGTTGTCCGGCGCTTTGGCCGGATGCCAAGACCAGCATGAGCGTTTGCGTATCAAGGAGATCAACGAGCCGAACGGATGGATGAAATGGGGTTTGTCATTGCCTTTCCAGGCAGCGCCTCGCGGCGCCGCACCACCACCGAGACGAAGCGGCCGGCAACCGCGCAGATCATGATTTTTCCCGGCGTGCGCTATGAGCGCCCGGCGCTGCCCGCCCGCCCGCGTGACAAGGACAAGCCGGGCCACCGGTTTTTCGATCCGACACCGCAGCCGGGTTAGGGGGCGCGTCGGGACATTCAGCGCAGCACATATGGCCGCTGTGGATGGGAATACTGCGCCGCGCTGGTGCACCCGCTCACCCCTGATGTTCGAATCCCAGCATTGTTCTCAGCTGTGACGCGTTCACCTGTTTGGTGTGTTCTTCCATCAGAAACTACTAGTGGTTGCAGTCAGGATGCCACTTAATACAACCAAAAATACGTAAATTATTGCTTTTCTGCCACACAGGGTAGAAAAATCCTGATCACTCAGGTTGTGCTCTTGCGCTTCCGGTTTTGTTCTGAATCAATACGCGCTAGTAAGTATTGTATTGATTCGTTTTTTTGACGGCATTTTATTTTAGCCAACAGTATATTGGGAGCTATATTTTATGATTTTCCACGCCACAGCTGCGGTTGTACCCGCACGTCCAAATTTTCTTTTCACTTTCCGCAACCATCTCCTGTGCAGCGTCTGCACGGCCATGCTTCTGGCCGGGTCCGGGGGAATGGCATGGGCGCAAGACCCTGTGCCAGCGCCTGTTACCTCGACACCAGCATCCGTGTCGCCAGTTCCAACCACGCCACCAGTAGCCCATGCCCCTGAGCCGTCTGGCAAAAACGTGACGGTCACTGAGGAGGAACAACTCGAGAAATTCGGGCCGGATGAATCGATAAACGACATCATTGTGTATGGCGGTGCTAAGGTCGAGGGCCAGATAAGGAATGGCACGGTCGACAATCGTGGCGGGTCTGTACTGATGCCTGGAACGTTGGTGCTTTCCGGCGATAAAGCCAAGGCGACCGGAACTATTGATGTTGGCCCGGGTAATGCATGGTTAAGCGTTAAATTCGGAGCGACGGCCAATGAAGTCATTGTGGACGGCACGAAAGCTGAGACAAAGGATCAGGAACGTTCGGGTGGCTTGGTAGATGTGGCCGGCGAGAAGAGCAGGATCGAAACAGGTATCGTCAAGCAGGGCGGCTTGTTGTCTGTTTCCAATAGCGCAACAGCAGGCACTGTCACCGTCAACAATGGCGGCAAACTGGAGGTTAACACGGGGGGCAAGGCCGATGACGTCACTGTCAACGGCGTGACAGGATGGAAGCGCACGACGGTTGGCGTGGGCGGCAGTGCTTTCGTTTCCGGAAAGGGAAGTGAGATCAAAACCGGCACTGTCAACAATGGTGGATTGCTGAAAGTTGCCGATGGGGGAACCGTGGGCAATGTCGCTGTCAAGACCGGCGGCAAGCTCGATGTTCAAGCAGAAGGCAAGGTCGATAATGTTGTCGTGGAAGGCGAGGCAAATTACAAAAAGGGTATTGGATGGATTTGTGGCCTTGGCGGTTATGCAGATGTTTTTGGTCAGATCAGCAAGAGCACAGTTAGCAAGGGCGGATGGTTGACCGTTCTGTCAGGTGGAAAGATAGATGATGTTATTGCGAGCGCTGGCGGTCGGGTTGTCGTTGAAGCTGGCGGTAAGGTAACGAATGTCACCATTGATGCAGGTATAGGGATTATCAAGGGGGAAATCACCGGCAAGTCTACGATCAACAGCGGTAGTGTTTTGAGCGTTAATCCCGGTGGCATTGCCGGTGAAATCGTGCTGAACGGGGGGGATTCCGATGCCGGCATTGATAAGGCGGGTGCTGCTGTTGCGGGAACTGCAGGCGACATCACGATCAATAGAAACGGTGTGCTGAATGGTATTGGCACTGTTGGCAACGTATTCGTGCATGCGGGCGGCACAATTAATTCTGGCGCCAGCAACGACCCGACGGTTAAGTCTGCGGCTGAGAATAACTTGGTTGGCACTCTGAAGGCGACAGGTGATGTCACCTTTGATAAGGGCAGCTTTTTGGGCATGCAGATTGCCAATGATGGCTCGAACAACAGCAAATTGGCCGTCAAGGGTCAGGCAAACCTTCTCGGTGGTATCGTCAACGTGCGTTCAGAAGATAAAGACAAGACAACCGGTTCCGCAACAATGTTAAGCGAGGAGCAAGTCAAGGACTTCTTCCGGAAAAGTTTTGTCATCCTGACAGCTGTGAAGGGTGTGAAGGGAAAATTCGACGATATTGTACCGCACTATAATTACATCACCCCTTCGCTCTCTTATACCGACAACGAAGTCCGGGTGGGTTTCGATTTTACAGAAACGGCCAAGGCCGAAAAGCAGAAACAGCTGGAAGCCGAGCGCGCCAAGGTTGAGGAAAAGCGGGTAGCCGACGCCAAGGCTGAGGAAAAGCGGGTAGCCGATGCCAAGGCTGAGGAAAAGCGGGTAGCCGATGCCAAGGCTGAGGAAAAGCGGGTAGCCGACGCCAAGGCTGAGGAGGAGGAGGCAGCGGAGGCCAAGGCGGAGGAAACGGGGGCAGCGGAGGCGAAGGTTGGGGGGAAGCGGGGAGCGGTGGAGAAGGTGGAGGAGAAGGGGGAGGGCGAGGAGAAGGCGGAGCTA